>CAJWIF010000077.1 GCA_913041135.1 uncultured Flavobacteriales bacterium | reverse complement strand
CTGACAACGACTACTCCACGAGTACGTCGGATGCAACAGGAGTTGAGGGCATCACGTGGGTAGATTATGCGGGTCGTTTGAATGACGGACGCTACAGCGTAACTCGAATCTACACAGCTACCGATGTTTGCGGAAACTCAAGCGAAGCGGGACAGTTGTTGATTGCGAACGAAAGCAGCGCTGCTGGTTGTACCAACGCGAGCGCCACGAACTATGAAGCAGCGGCTGTCAATGACAACGGCTTGTGTGATTACTCACCAGCTTGCTTGGGTGACTTGAACTTGGACAACATCGTTGGAATGTCCGACTTGTTGATCTTGCTCTCTTCATTCGGCTTGCCTTGCTCTGAGTAATCCTTTGATAGAATTGATTTTTGAGCAAAGCCGCCTTTCCAATGGAAGGGCGGCTTTGTTGCTTTCAAGGCTGTCATTCCGTGAAAAAGAGGACAGGTTAAACCCCGAAGGATAAAATGGGAGAGAAGGTCAGACTTGCTTTGGCTGCAAGCCGAATCTAGCTTTCGAACCAAGGTCATGGGGACGAAGCAGGCCTTGACGACCAAAAATCAAGGTTGACCGTGTCATGTCTCCTGAAAGCAAGTAAGTGCCATAGGCGCCTTCTTGAGCGACACTGTGTTTTCCCAGCATCTCAGCAATAGAAAGAGCAGCACGCTTTAGAACGCTGGTCTCACCCACTTGAGCTCCTAAAATGGCGCCACTCCGGCATCTATGCACGTAGTAGCCATTTCGGAAGCTTGCAAGAGACCTCTACACTTGCTGATTCGAAGGTTCAACAGGAAGCGATCAGGATGTTGAAGGAAAGGAAGGAGTTGGTCCACATTGCACACGGCTTCATCCAAGATCACCTGGCAATCCAATAAGGTGGAGAATTCAAGCAAACCTTCAAATCGAAGGGGCATCAAAGGCTCTTCGATTGCCCACATGTAAATAAAAACAGGGAGTCCTGAAGGAAACCAGGAAAACATCAGGAACAAAAAAGCCCAGAATGAACTGGGCTTCTTGTGCGTAAATATGCACTTTGCGGAGGCTGAGGGATTCGAACCCCCGGTACCTTGCGGTACGCCGGTTTTCAAGACCGGTGCGATCGACCAACTCTGCCAAACCTCCAAACAGGGTGCAAATTTAGATAATTTTTGCCTTTTCCTTATGTTTGAGGTTACATATATATTGTTCCGAACGAATCAAACGCGATAGTGGGTAAATTAATCAGTGGTATTCAGCAAGTTGGTATAGGCGTTCCTGATGTGCATCGGGCTTGGTCGTGGTATCGGAAGGCTTTTGGTATCGATGTCAGAATGTTTGAAGAAAAGGCTGAGGCTGCTTTGATGAAATCGTATACCGGAAATGAGGTGCAAACAAGGCATGCTGCTTTGGCGCTGCACATGGCAGGAGGTGGTGGACTCGAAATTTGGCAATTCACAAGTAGAACGCCCCAGCCAGCTTCGTTTATCCCACAATTAGGAGACACGGGTGTTTTTGTCTTGAAAGTGAAGTGTGAGAATGCCACGGATATGCTCAAAATGCAGCAGGCGAGGGGTTTGGATGTGAAGGGACCAGTGAACCAGCGCAGTGACGGCTCTTCACACTATTACATGCAAGATCCACATGGCTTTTGGTTCGAAATGATCGAAAGCAATGAGTGGTTCGGTCCCACAAACTATGGAGGAGGAGTAGGGGGAGCTGTACTGGGTGTCAGCGATATCGATCGCGCAATTAAATTATACGGAGGGGTGTTGGGATACGATCGCGTGATCCAAGACGACACCAAAGTTTTTGAGGAATGGAGTGAGCTGCCCGGAGGTTCGGAACGGTATCGCAGAGTCATATTAAAACGATCAGAGCCGTCAAAGGGTCCATTCAGTGAGTTGCTCGGTTCCGGAGAATTGGAATTGGTTCAGGCATTAGACCGCACGCCTAAGGCGATTTACTCCGACCGATTTTGGGGTGATCTTGGGTTTATTCACCTGTGTTTTGATGTCCGAAACATGAAGGACTTGGAAAAGGAATTGTCAGCAGCAGGATACCCATTTACGGTGGATAGCAGCAATAGTTTTGACATGGGTGAAGCCAGCGGCCAATTCAGCTATATCGAAGATCCCGATGGAACGTTGATTGAATTTGTAGAGACCCATAAGATCCCAATCGTTAAAAAAATCGGATGGTTTATCGATGTTCGAAAACGCGTTCAGGAAAAGCCGCTGCCTAAATGGATGTTGCGCTTGTTAGCAATCAATCGCATAAAAGATTGAGAGAATGGCCTTGTAACATTGGATGCCACTGCTTAACTCAACGCAGGAGGCTTTGTAAACTAGCTAAAAACAAGCGTTCCATATCTGACTGACTTAAATACCCGGCGCCCAATACACGAGTAAATTCATCCTCTAAGCGGACGACCCGATTTTCGTCAAATGCGGATATAAGATCATTGATCTTGATGGATTTTAAATCTTCGATGGTGCCGTCTTGTCGGAAAGACGTGAGCGTTATTTCAGCATTCACTTTCAAAGAAGCTTCCCGTTGCTTGTTCATGACAACAAGCGTTCCACTTGAACGCCCTTTTAACGCAATCTCGCATTGAATGTAATTGTCTGAAGGGTTTCGTTTGACCGCTTTTTTCAAACTTGCCTTTGGAAAGCCATCCATACGACTTGGATGAACAGTCATGGACAATGCGCCAGGATACATAATGTGAACGGCTTCATATCCGTAAACGTCGATTAAAGCGGCTGTTAGTGTTTCACATATCGATTCTACGTAGCGAGAATTCAGGGTTTGTCGTGTGGTTTCTGGAACCCATTCACCACGAACATAGTTGCCTTTAGCTCGACCAGCACCGTCATATTTTGGGAGTTCTTGCCTTAAAGCTGGAGCGACATCGAATGTAAAGTCATAGAGAACAGCCGTTTGGGACTGCAATTGAGTGCACGCCACGAACGTTATGACGAATGCTATGGGCCTGAGGATGGATGACTTCATGGCGTGAATTTACGGGGTAGTTTAAAAGCCACGAAGATTCGTTCTCGTCCCTACTGAATGATAATTAATATTATGTTAAATAGAATAGAGAGACGTAAAAAAAGGAGCGACGAGCTCCCTTTTCTATTGCCGTGAAGAATACCGCTGTCTATTTGAGTAATCCGGTCATCTTTAACATCAAATCATCTTGTCCTGTTCGCGCGTAGATATCACGCAACGATCGTATCGTATCTAAGTCTTCTGGATTCGCTGCATGCGCGGCTTCCAAATAAGGTCGGCCAGATAAAAACTTTCCCTTGGCGAGCTCTTCAATGGACAGTTGTTCCGCTGTTTCAGCTTTGGACATGCGGGGTTTCCACATATCGTTCGCTGCGTTGATACCTTCTACAGCCTGATTGAAGTACATCGCACCCAAGTTGTAATTGGCATCGAAGTAATCTCCTTTGATGGAAATTGCTTTTAAATATGCCTCAGCAGCCATTTCGGTTTTGTCCAGGTTGTCATAGACACTTCCCAAGCTAAACCATAGGATTTCATTGTTGGGATCACCTTCAGCAGCCAATTTTAAATTGTTCTCTGCTCGTTCGTAATCCTCGGCCTCCAAATAGATGTTGAGTTCCTCAATGATCAAGCTTTGCTCCCGTGGAAACTGAACACGTGCAGCTTGCAACTCTTTAAGAGCATCCTCGGTACGACCGGCTTCACGTAATATGTTCGCAGCAAATAAATAGACATTTGGGACTTGATATCCACTCGCACCGCATGTTTTATACCGCGCTACTGCGATGTCAATTTCATTCGATTTCTCATAGCACAATGCCGCATTGAATATGGCCATGGTGTCAAGGACATCAAACATTCCGGCCACTTCAGCACTCAAGTCAAACTTGCGTGCCGCAGGTCCAAATGACTCAAGAGAGTAATCTGAAATGCCTTGGTTGCCAGCTGTGGTTTGAACCAACCCGAGACCTATGATGATTTCGCGTTTGTACGATTCTTTCACATCAAGCTCTTGCGCTTTTTTGTATGAATCGCGTGCAGTCCAAAGTGCTTGTGGATAGGCCAATGATAACGCACTGTCTTGAGCAATATTCAAGTAGATCTCTCCGCGGTAACGCCACGTTTTGTCCTTAAGTGCGGCTTTTTCGATGGTGATGGCTTCATCAATGTAGCTAGCAGCGGATGCAAAATCCCCTGTTTTGTTGGCGTTGAAAGCCGACACGACCTGCTTCTGTCCGAGCATCGAGCCCGCTGAAAGCAGAAATAATAATGTGATTACGTTCTTCATGAATCGAAAGATTTTGCCTACAGGCTTTGGCATTGTTTGAATGGGTTATCCAAAACGATGCCAAAGTTTAATTATTCTTCAGTTGTATCAGGTGGAGTTTGATTTTCATCTGATGTGTCTTGAACCGCTCCATCGGCGCCTTCATCCAACCCTTCTTCGTCTTCTTCTTCGCTCTTTGGAACGCGACATACAGAAGCGATCTGGTCGTTTCCTCTCAGTGAAATTAGTCGGACACCTTGGGTTGCGCGGCCCATGACACGCAATTCTTCGACACCTGTTCGGATTGTAATTCCAGACTTGTTGATGATCATCAAGTCCTCCTCGTCGGTGACATTCAGGATGCTGATCAATTCACCGGTCTTTTCTGTAACGCTGATGGTCTTCACGCCCTTCCCTCCTCTGTTGGTGATTCGGTAGTCTTCAACGGCTGATCGTTTTCCATATCCTTTTGAGGAAACAACCAAGATGTCTGAATCGGCAGACCGCACGCAAACCATTCCGATGACTTCATCATTTGGCCCGCCTAACGTCACCCCTTTTACCCCCATTGCGGTTCTTCCAACGGCTCGGGTCTTGCTTTCGTGGAAACGAATGGCCTTCCCAGACTTTAAGCCAATGATAATCTCATTGTCTCCATTGGTCAATCGTGCAGTAAGCAACTCATCACCTTCTCGAATGGTGATGGCGTTGATTCCATTGGTTCGTGGACGTGAATAGGCTTCCAAAGTTGTCTTTTTGATCAATCCTTGACGGGTTGCCAAAACAACGAAGTTATCTTTCACGTATTCAGGATCCTTCAAATTCGACACCGGGATGTATGCCAGTACTTTGTCATCTGACTCGATGTGAATCAAATTTTGGATGGCACGGCCCTTCGATACTTTCGAACCCTCAGGCACCTCGTAGATTCGCATCCAGAAGCATTTCCCATTGGCCGTGAAGATCAACAACCAATTGTGGTTCGTAGCCGTAAAGATGTGCTCGACGAAGTCCGCATCTCGCGTCGTAGCACCTTTAGACCCTACACCTCCCCTGCTTTGTGATCGGTAATCAGAGAGGCGTGTTCGCTTGATGTATCCTGCATGGCTGATGCTGATGACAACCTGTTCATCGGCAATTAAGTCCTCCATGCTCACATCAGCGCTGCTGAATTCAATGAGGCTTCTACGGTCATCACCAAAGCGATCCTTGATATCGATCAACTCGGCTGTGATGATCTCCATGCGACGTTCAAAACGAGCAAGAATGTCCTCGAGATCAGCGATGGTGGCCATCAACTCGTCAAATTCTGCGCGTAATTTATCTCGTTCTAATCCTGTGAGTTTCTGCAAACGCATGTCCAGAATAGCTCTCGCTTGCAACTCAGACAATTCGAAGCGCTCCATTAGTCCGTTTCGCGCTTCTTCTGGATTTGCACTGGCGCGAATGAGCTTGATGACCTCATCGAGGTTTTCAAGTGCAATAATCAGGCCCTGTAAAATGTGTGCTCGCTCCTGTGCTTTACGTAATTCAAATTGCGTTCGACGTGTGACCACATCGTGACGGTGATCAACGAAGTTTGAAATGAGCCCTTTCAAATTCAACAGCTGCGGTCGTCCGTGCACCAAGCAAATGTTATTGACTGAAAATGAGCTCTGTAGGGCTGTATACTTATAGAGTTTATTTAAGACCACAGTCGCCATGGCGTCGCGTTTGATCTCATAAACCACGCGCATGCCCTTTCTATCCGACTCATCCCGAATTTCAGAGATGCCTTCAATTTTCTTATCGTTAACCAGTTCAGCCGTTTTGCGGACCATTTCCGCTTTGTTGACCATGTAAGGGATTTCCTCTACGATGATCACTTCACGCCCAGACTTGGTTTCCTCAATGCGGGCCTTTCCGCGCACAACGATACGCCCTCTTCCTGTATGGAACGCCTCGTTCACTCCTTCTACTCCGTGAATGATGCCCCCGGTTGGAAAGTCAGGAGCTTTGACATACTCCATCAACCCTTCAATTGTGATGTCGTTGTCCTGGATGTATGCGATGGTGCCATCAATTACTTCCGTCAAGTTGTGAGGTGGCATATTGGTCGCCATACCAACGGCAATGCCCGATGCTCCGTTAACCAGGAGGTTGGGCAGTTTTGCGGGAAGTACCGTAGGCTCTTGGAGGCTCTCGTCAAAGTTCGGTCTGAAATCAACCGTTTCTTTTTCCAAATCGCCGAGCATCTCTTCGGCAACTTTGCGCAAGCGTGCCTCTGTGTAACGCATAGCGGCCGGGTTGTCTCCGTCTATTGAGCCGAAGTTGCCTTGTCCGTCCACCATGGGATAACGCAATGACCAATGTTGGGCCATTCGAACCATGGTATCGTAAACAGAACTATCGCCGTGTGGGTGGTATTTCCCCAAGACTTCTCCGACGATTCTAGCACTTTTTTTGTATGCTCTATTCGACAGTACGCCCAAATCAAGCATCCCATAGAGAACTCGACGGTGTACAGGTTTTAGGCCATCACGCGCATCTGGAAGTGCACGGCTTACAATGACCGACATCGAATAATCGATGTAGGCTGATTTCATTTCATCAGCTATGTTGATCTGTATGATCTTCTCTCCTTCTGCCATCGTGTCAGCTTGTTAGAAACACCATAGAACATGATGTTTAAGTCGACAACGAAAATACGTTCATAACCCTTGGAGGCGCTGAAAAACGGCTTGCAATTACTCACAAATCTCCCCAATGAGATGTGAATAAACCCTCAGGTTGGCAAGATGTTTGCAAAGGTCGAGTTGTAGTTTTAGCAAAGTGGTCGACATGAAGGTTTACAGCAATTCAATTGTTGCTTTCTAGTCCCCTCGTGTTGAGTCATAATCTTGAAAGATTTTAGAACAAGAATAGCATGGACGCAAAATTTTCCCCGAGAGTTAAGGATGTCATTACGTACAGTCGAGAAGAGGCATTGCGCCTTGGACACAATTACATTGGCGTTGAGCATCTGCTGCTTGGAATCATACGTGAAGGCGAAGGAACTGCGGTTCGTATCTTAGAGGGACTGAATGTGGATTTGCAGAAACTGCGTAAAGTGGTTGAAAGTAGCATTCGTCCAACAGCAGGTAAATCAGTAGGTGCAGGCAACATCCCATTGATCAAGCAGGCTGAGAAGATCTTGAAAATCACGTACCTCGAAGCAAAGATTTTTAAATCTAGCTTGATTGGTACGGAGCATTTATTGCTGAGCATCCTCAAGGATGAAGACAATGTGGCTACGAAGGCACTTAGTGCCTTTAACATCGATTACGATGTGGCGAAGGAAGAATACGAGAGCATTATCCAAGAAGAAGGTGGCGCGACATCAACGCCACGCGCTGAGAGCCCCGAGTTCTCAGATGAAGGTCCGAATGAGATGGGGGGCGAGGGCCTGGGAGGAGCTTCGGCTAGAAAGGCTGACCCAAAAAGCAAAACGCCTGTTTTGGACAATTTCGGTAGAGATTTAACCAAAATGGCAGAAGAGGGTCGTTTGGACGCCATCGTTGGTCGTCAAAAAGAAATTGAGCGGGTCTCGCAAATTTTATCTCGTCGCAAGAAAAACAACCCCATTCTTATAGGAGAGCCTGGCGTCGGCAAAAGCGCGATCGCAGAGGGACTCGCATTGCGCATTATCGAAAAGAAAGTGAGCCGGGTATTGTTCAATAAACGCATTGTAACCCTGGACATCGCTTCTTTGGTTGCAGGGACGAAGTACCGCGGTCAATTTGAAGAACGCATGAAGGCGGTAATGAACGAATTGGAGAAATCACCCGATGTGATTCTCTTCATTGATGAAATTCACACCATCGTAGGAGCAGGCGGAGCAAGTGGCTCTTTGGATGCTTCCAACATGTTTAAGCCCGCTTTAGCAAGAGGCGAAATTCAATGCATTGGTGCGACAACGTTGGATGAATACCGGCAGCACATCGAAAAGGACGGAGCATTGGAACGGCGCTTCCAAAAAGTGCTTGTTGAGCCGACCTCCATCGATGAAACCATACAAATCTTGAACAACATCAAGGATAAGTATGAGGAGCATCACAGTGTCACGTTTACCGACGAGGCCATTTTAGCGTGTGTGAATTTAACAGCACGGTATATCACGGACCGCCATTTGCCTGACAAGGCGATTGACGCAATGGATGAAGTAGGCTCCAAGGTTCACCTGAACAACATTCACGTGCCCGAAGAAATCTTGAAGATTGAAGCCGAAATTGAAGCGATTAAAGAAGAGAAGGTACGCGTGGTGCGCAGTCAACGCTATGAGGAGGCAGCGCGTTTACGCGATACGGAACGCACTTTGAACGATTCGCTTGAAATAGCAAAAAAGCAATGGGAGGAAGACAGTAAAAACAAGCGCGTTACTGTAACAGTGGACCATGTCGGTGATGTGGTTGGTATGATGACGGGAATTCCTGTGCATCGAATCGCAGAAAAGGAATCAGGTCGCCTGGCCAGAATGACGGATGATTTGCAGGGGAAAGTTGTTGGGCAAGAGGATGCTATTTTACGCGTCTCTCGCGCAATCAAGCGCAACCGCGCCGGATTGAAGGATCCCAATAAGCCCATTGGCTCGTTTATTTTTCTTGGCCCTACCGGAGTAGGAAAAACTCAGTTAGCGAAAGTGTTGTCCAAGTTTATGTTTGATTCTGATGAGTCATTGATTCGAATCGACATGTCTGAGTACATGGAGAAGTTTTCAATCTCCCGTCTGGTTGGAGCACCTCCGGGATACGTCGGTTATGAAGAAGGTGGTCAACTGACCGAAAAAGTCAGACGACACCCTTACTCCATTGTCTTGTTGGATGAAATTGAAAAGGCCCACCCGGATGTTTTCAATCTCTTATTGCAAGCATTGGACGACGGCCAAATGACAGATAGTCTCGGACGAAAGATTGATTTCCGAAATACGGTAATCATCATGACATCCAATATTGGAGCCCGTCAATTGGCTGAATTCGGAACGGGCGTAGGCTTTGGCACGACAGCAAGGGTAGACAATGAACACGCCAACCGTGATTCCGTGATTCAAACGGCTTTGAAACGCGCCTTCAGCCCTGAATTCCTGAATCGTATCGATGATGTCGTTCTGTTCAAGAGTTTGCTTCGTGAGCATATCCACGAAATCATTGACCTTGAATTGGAGTCTCTCATAAAGCGAGTTCATGCGCTTGGATATGGAATTGAAGTAACTGAGATGGCCAAGGATTTCTTGGTGGAGCAGGGATACGACGAGAAGTTCGGTGCAAGACCGCTGAAGCGAGCCATCCAAAAGTATTTGGAAGATCCTTTTGCTGAAGAGATCATCAATGCTCAAATTGAGGAAGGTGATTTACTGATGGCGACTTACAAGAAGGACGATACCATACTGACCATTGAGGTGATGAAAGGAGGTTTCTTGAAGCTCCCTGCAGGTACCGCAGAAGCCTTGGATTCGGAAGTCAATAGTGTGCCTGACAATCAGATTGATACAGAAGACGCGCCTGCAGATGAAACGGAAGCTTAATTCCAATTCGTCCGTCTGGCTTTACGTGCAGAACCGTTATTTCATTACGGGGCTTTTCGGATTGTTATGGGTCAGCTTTATCAGTGATATTGACCTCTTCTTTTTGATGAAGAGTCAACGGCAACTCAATGCGTATAACAAGGAGGTCAAGCATTTTGAGGAGCGCATTGACGCCATGCGTTTTGATTTGAATGACCTGTCATCGGACCCTTTGAAACTGGAGCGATTCGCTAGAGAGCGTTATTTCATGAAAAGACCAGATGAAGACCTCTTTCGTATTATCCCTGCAAAAGACGTCAGCGCTTCTTAAAAAAGCAGGCTAAACGCACGGATCATTCTGGGGAGCGTGTCAGCATCTAGAAGAAGGACATAGACGACACCGAAGATTGCTCCCATTAAATGGGCATCGTGTGCGATGCCTGTAGCGCCTCTTTTATTCATGTAACGCTCGTAA
>CAJWIF010000076.1 GCA_913041135.1 uncultured Flavobacteriales bacterium | reverse complement strand
GCGCCGTGTGCTTCTCAGCGACTTCCCAAAATGTACCTGATTACGTGCCGACCGCTGGGCTGGTGGCTTGGTATCCGTTTAATGGGAGTGCCAATGACGAGAGTGGGAATGGGAATGATGGGGCCGTGAATGGCGCTGTGCTCACGTCAGATCGGTTTGGTAATGACGGAAGTGCCTACGATTTTGATGGTAGCAATGATTGGATCAATTGTGGAAGTGATGCTTCAATTTCGATTTCGAGTGCCTTGACTTATTCGGCTTGGTTCCGCACTGAGTCGTTGACCAACTACGCTGGGATTGTTGGACGAGGGAAGGGAACCTCTTGCAACGAGGCCATTTCTATGATTATGCTGGACACATCGAATGGCATGAGGTTTGAAATAAAAGGGGGGGCGGCGTGTGAGAGCGTTGTTTCTGTTCCGGACGGTTTTTCTCTAAACACGTGGAATCATGTTGTATCAGTGTGGTATGGTCCACAGTTGGATATGAGCGCAATCTATCTGAATGGCCAACTCTTCGCTTCTGCCGTGACAACAATTGAGTCCATTACTTCAGGCACGGGATCGTCTGAGAATTTCTTAAAGATTGGAAACAGAGATCTTTATAGTTCCGGGTGGAGTTATGGCTTTTTTGATGGAAAAATAGATGATGTTGGAGTGTGGAATAGGGCGCTGTCTGATTGTGAAATAACCGAGCTCTTCGAAGCCGAACTGAGCACCACGAATCTCAATGCCGGCAATGATCTGGAGATTTGCTCTGGAGATTCGGCGGTATTGACGGCAACTGGAGGAACTGGGGGTTTGGACTGGACCGGTGGTGTAGAAGACGGCGTGGCGTTCGTGCCGGATTCGACCATGAGCTATGTGGTCACGGGCGGAGTTGGTTCTTGTGCGGCGGCGGATACGGTCACCGTGACGGTGTTGGATCCTGTTTTCTCGCTCGATGTGCAGACTGCATGTGACAGTTTGACCTGGCTCGACGGGATCACTTACGTAGAGAGCACTGTTGTTCCGTCCCTTGTGTTGCAATCTTCAGCAGGCTGTGACTCCATTGTTTCGTTGGTCTTGACGGTGAACTACACCACTTACAATACCATCGATACGATGGCAGTCAATGTGTTTGAATATGAAGGTGTGGAATACACTGAGGGTGGAGAGTTCACAATCGTTCTGGACAATGCGGCGGGTTGCGACAGTGTGGTCACGTTGAAATTAGACCTGGAGTATGTCGGGGTAGAGGAGTCATTGGCTGCGGAGTCCTGGAATCTTTATCCCAACCCTGTTACGAATCAATTGTCGATTGACCTTTCGAAATGGGAGGGGGCGTTTTCGGTACTGCTAACCAATGCTCTGGGGCAGGTCGTTTGGGAGCAACCAGTCCAAGGCATCGCAATCATCGACGTCTCGGCTTATGCACGTGGCGTCTATGCGGTCGACGTACTGGGTCTCAAGACGCGCGAGCGCCAAACGGTTATCCTGAGGTAATCCCCTCGATCCGATCTAAGAGATTCGTACAACGTTAGCTCTTTGCCAGTGTATTGATTCTGAGCCTGATGAAACTTCGCACCCGAAGCCGTAGCTTTGCGCCCGCAAAGAAAACGCGTTATAAGCAGGCCCTACCATGAAACGAGTCAACGAGTTTAAGAGAATGTTCGACGTGGAAGGCGTGATTGAGTTGGCGCCGTTGAAAAAGAAGTACCGCTCCTTGGTCAAGGAATGGCATCCCGATAAGTTTCCTGATGGTGGGGAGAAGGCCGAACAGGCTGAGGCCATGAGCCGCCGGATCATCGAAGGATATCACTTTTTGGTTAGCATGGCCCCCGCAACCCAGGAGGCCCAAAAGGAGGCTTACTTGGAGCTCACAACCAAATCCGCCATCTTAGATTTGACGCACAAGGGACTGCTTTTGGAAATCACTTTTTTGAATGGCGATGCCCACGAATATTTTGGCGTCAATCGCCAACTTTTCACGAAGCTCTTGAATGCGGACAACCAGTACCGCTTTGCGAAACGGAAGGTTTTCAATTCCTTTCCACACCGCAAATCGAAGAGTGGAACGCAGGATTCGGGTTCTTCAACATCCTAAGGGATTCTTAGAGTTTAAGGGGCATTGGTTGAAAGGCTTTATGACCATTTCATGACTCCTCTCCAATAGAGGTAGGGATATTTTTACGTACCCATGTTTCACCCTTACCAAAGCTCTAGATCGCTGTCATGGATGTTGATTCTTGTGCTTTTAGTTTTTTGTCCTTCATATTCTTTCAATGCTCAACCTTTGGTAAGAGTGAACGAATTGCGTTCAGGAGTTTCCAATTCTCAGGTGAGCAGGAATCTTGTCGCTGACAGCCTAGAGGTGCAGATGCAGCAGGCAGTGCACTCCTTGGCTGCTGCAGAGGTAGTGGAAACGTCATCACCCGCTTCAGAGAGTTTCATTCCTCCGGTTCGCATGGATGCCGTCCAATTGGATCAAATTCCTGCCAGCTCCCGCATTGCAGCCTTGGCAGCGACGGCCGGTGTAGACATGGTGTCGGCTGGCGCCGGTATGTTGCGCCCTGTCTTGCGAGGGCTGTCCGGTTTGCGCATTGCCACCTTGTTCAATGGTGCTCGGATTGAAAGCCAAGCTTGGGGAGAATACCACGGAATTTACATCCCTGAGGAAGGGATTGAACGCGTCGAAATCATCCGAGGTCCAGGGACATTGGCCCATGGATCTGATGCTTACGGAGGCGTGTTGAACTTTGTTCCCAATCAAGTGCTTCAGGAGCGAGGCAGGAAAAGCCAGGTGAGTTTGAGTGGGTTTTCGGCCACGAATGGCTGGCAGGCGACCGCCGCTACTGAGAAACGCAGTCAATCCACATTTCATAGTTTTCGGGGCGGCTACAAGCGCCACGGTGATTATCGTCTACCGAGCGGTGAGGCGCTGTTCAATTCGTCGTACACCCAATTTTTTGCGCAAGGCACATTCGGTTACATCAAAAGTTGGGGCTCCATCGAAGGTGCATATTCCTCGAGTTACAACAACGCCGACATCATTGGTCACGACGGTTGGAGCCAGTCGGGAGACCATCTGGTCACCACCTCCATGCAGCTGCAATGGGGAGCGTGGCAACTGGTTCCGCGCATATCCTACCAACTCAACCACCGAAAGGAATTTGATCAGCATGTGCATGTGGGAGGGAGTGCCGGCAATGAACTGCTTGATTCGATTGCTTTGGACATGAGTTTGCGGACGTTGCGTTACGACCTCAAGGCCGAACGAACAACAGAAGGTGGGTGGAATTGGATTCTGGGAAGTCAAGGGTTTACCAGCAGCAATACCAACGAACCAGAGGAGTCGGAAGAATCTGGAGCACCGTTGATTCGGGATGCGGAGATCAAGGAGGTCAGTGGGTTCGCCATCAGCTCTTGGAAAGGAGATAAAATTGGAGTCGAAGCCTCTGTGCGCGGCGATGTCAGACAAACCCAGTGGGATGCGTTGAATGTGCTGCCGGAAGAGACTCGGCGCAACGACTGGTTGGGGTCAGCTGCGCTGGGCATGCATTGGGATGTGAGTGAGCGCCTGATTGCGCGTTGGCACGTTGCGCGCAGCCAGCGTGTGCCGGGATTGTCTGAACTGTTTTCAAGCGGATTGCACCATTGCGCGTATCGCATAGAAATGGGCGATCAAACGCTAGAGAATGAAACCAGCTATAACATTGAATGGAATACCCGATGGCAGGGCCGATCCCTGAGTATGGAATCATCCGTATACCGCAATGCAATTGAAGACTACGTTTACATTGCTCCCACGAAAGAGAGTTTTGATGGCGTACCCGAATTCGCATACACATCGACTGAAGCGTTGTTTCTTGGGGCCGAGTTTACAGGAGAGTGGTCGCCAGTTCGGTGGTCTCATATCGGAGCCAAGGTGGCCATTTCTGTGGTGGAGGCTACAGATGGTGTGGGGTCAGAGCTGCCCTTAACACCGCCGTTCACCGTGCGTGTTGAATCCGGCTGGAGTGGAGGAGAATGGGCCGGATTCGACGAGATTTTCGCTCATGTAGTGGTGAACTCCAGTCGAGACGCCACTCTGCTTCATTGGACATCCGGTGCCCGTATTTCAGAAAACATGCGCTGCGTTTTGTCGATTCAAAATCTGTTGAATGTGGAATACTACCCGACGTTGTCGATGCTGCGCAATCTTGCTATTCCCGAATCCGGAAGGAACATTCGGTTGCGCTTGGAGTGGAGGTTTTAATCTTCGTTTATTGCGCTGTCCGGGTATAACTTTGATTTTTAGTTTCTTATCTCGGTTTTTCGCAACCAATGATCGGGTTTTAACGTAATCAAGTTATGAGTCAATTTCCCGAATGTGATGCCTTGGTCCTTGAAGGAGGCAGTTTACGCTGCGCATTCACAGCGGGAGTCTTGGATGCTTTTGCGGCGGTGGACTATCGCCCTTTCAATCACTACATCGCGGTGTCTGCCGGGTCCATGGCCTTGACATCGTTTTTGTCAGGACAACGAAAACACTTTATCGAGTTGGCCATGAAATTGGCGGACGACTCTCGATTCATCAGTTTTAGGTCGGCCTTCTCAGAAGAAGGGCTCATGAACTTATCCTTTTTGGCCAAGACCGTTATGGAATCAGCACCCATCGATTGGTCTGTCTTGGAAGAGGAAATCGTTGGAAAAAAAGTGCTCATTGTCACAACCGATGCTGAAGAGGGGCTCCCTCTTTACTTGGAGCCCAGCGCGAAAGATTGGATGCGTTGTGTTTTGGCTTCCTCTACGCTGCCGTTAGTGACACGTGGTCGGATCAAAGTCAACGGACAATGGATGTTTGATGGCGGATACTCCGATGGAATCCCTTTCAATAAAGCGGTGGAACTTGGTTGTAAAAAAATCCTGGTCATTCGAACGCGGCCTTCTGGCCAGCATGTGGCGCAGGGATACTTGGATTATATCGCGTCATGGATGTATTGGTGGACGCCGAAATTGCTGCGCCTGTTTGAATTTGGTTTTGAGCATTACAATGCGAAGGTTGATGCGCTCAAAACCAGTGGAGATGGAGACGCAGAATGGGAGGAGTTGGCTCCTAAAGCGCCTTTGCGCTCTGACGGTTATTACGTAACCAGCGTGGACTTGTTGTCGGACTATCGACATGGCTTGGAAGTAGGGCTGGATTGGTTGTCCAAGCAAAGAGCAGCTGATAAGACGAAATAATATCGACTGAATACAATATTATTAAGATAAATGAGCTTAAAATGATTATGAAAGGCTTGGATGTTGTACATTAGTATCCAATCGCTTATTCATTTGTCATGTTGTGCACTGCTGTTAAAACCAAGCAGGCGTCGCGCAGTTTTGTTTTTTTCGGAACACTGCTGTTGCTCGCTTTGGGTCATATCTCGGCCGCTGAAGGGAATGTAACCTCTTCGAGCTCCACAGAGTCTGTTGTCAACGAAACCTATCGGTTTCTGCAAACAGTACAAACCCCGTTCGTTATTGCCGAACCTACGTTTGATTTTACGGGGTACCAGACGTTCAAGATTTACGTAGAAACCATGAATTCCGATGATTTCGTTCATCGTGTTTATGGCGATGCGACGCACAATGCCTCCTTGGCAGCGCCGTCCGGGATCTACAATAACAACTATTGCCTCGGTGCGACCTCAGGTCAAGCGCCTGCTGCTGATTTCTTCTATGGTGGTTACAATTCACACACGTTTGATTCGTGGGTTGGAATTGGACTGACGTCTTTTCCCAATACTGTAGGAGGAGAGGTAGATGTCACTGTGCAGGAATCTGCCGGTCTGTCTTGGTCAGATAATTTTGCCCTTGAATTCATGTCTAGCGGGAACTATGGTCCGGTTGATTTTTCTTTTGAAGATGTGAATACGGAAGGTGGATGGGTGCTTGAAGATTTGAATGCGACCAACGGTTTCACGGGAGATGATTACCGGGCCATTGTGATGCAAGTCACCAGTCCTGCTACGATTGTGTGGACACTCAATGCAGAAATATACGTGCACGGAGACCCCAATAACGTGGTTCTTATTTCCCAGACGTTTGATGGAACGTCACTTGGTCCAGTCCTCATAGAGGGGTGCACCGATTCCAATGCGTGCAACTACTATGACTTGGCTACGGTCGACAACGGTACGTGTATACTGCCTCCTGATTTTTACGATTGCGATGATGTCTGTTTGAATGACCTGGACGGCGACAGCGTCTGTGATGAACTTGAAATCCAAGGTTGTCAGGACAATACGGCCTGTAATTACATGGCGAGTGCAACGGATGAAAATAACACGTGCGTCTATTCTACTGGTTGCGAGACTTGCTCCGGTGAAACGGATGGTACAGGAACGATCGTTGACAACGACAGTGATGATGACGGGGTTTGCGATGCCGACGAAGTCATCGGTTGTCAGGATGCGACAGCGTGCAATTACATGACGGCCGCTACCGATGCCGGCACGTGCGTGTATGTTGACGGTGTGTGCGAGACCTGTTCAGGAGAAACCGATGGTACAGGAACGACCGTGGATAATGACAGTGATGATGACAGTGTTTGTGATGCCAACGAAATTGTAGGGTGTCAAGACGTTTTAGGGTGCAATTACAACAGTGCTGCTACCGATGCTGGCACGTGCATCTATGTTGACGGTGTTTGTGAAACCTGTTCAGGTGAAACGGATGGCTCAGGGACAACTGTGGACAATGATAGCGATGACGACGGTGTCTGCGATGCCGATGAAATTGAAGGGTGTCAGGATACCACGGCCTGCAATTTTGACGTGACTGCCACAGATGAAGACGGTTCATGTGCGTATTGTGGCTGCGACAGTTTGACGGGGCTTTCGGCGTATTCATTGACGATTGAAGAGCATGCGCTTGATGGCATTGCAGGGCATACGACCTACAGAGCCTACATCAACATGGAGCATCCAAACGATTACCTCAGTGCTGTTTTTGGTGAAAATGAAGCTCTAGCATTTGCATTGTCTTCCACCGCGACGCCCAATTGGTACAACCATGAAAACGGAGTTGATTTTGCGACGGATCTCAATGAAGCCTTCTTTGAGCTGGTCCCAGAATTGGCTTACGACAGCTGGTTTACCATTGGAGCGGAAACGACGCATGCGGATGTGGATGTAGATTTCACATCTGGACCAGGCAATGACATTCGAGTTCCTTTCAATGCAGGTGAAGATATTTTGGTCAATGACGCATACGGTGCGACCTTTTATTCAGTCCGGTCTTGCGATTTGCCTCCGGGCGAAGGTGGGAATAGCTGCTCCGAGGATCATCCAGCAATTGGAGGTTCAGACGGCCGTGTTCTGATCGCTCAAATCACAACCACAGGAGAACTTTCTGGTCAATTGGCTGCTCAGATTTTACAAAATGGGCAATTTGGGCAGGGGGTGTATCACACCGTTCACTTCTCCTTTGATGGTGAGGGATCATTCTCGAGTGATTCGTGGTCTGGTGCCATGAATTCAAACTACCAGGATTGTGGGTGTACGGATGCGACGGCTGTCAATTATGATGAGGATGCTCTTCATGACAATAGCACATGCATTCCGACCATCTTAGGTTGCATGGATGATGCTGCATGCAACTACATGGTTGCTTCCACTGTGGACGACGGGACTTGCGCATTTGTGGATGGGATCTGTGAAACGTGTTCCGGTGAAACGGATGGCACGGGTACAATTGTAGACAACGACAGCGATGACGACGGTGTGTGCAATGCTGATGAGGTCTTAGGCTGCCAGGATGCTTTGGCTTGCAACTACAACAGCGCTGCGACGGATGCTGGAGACTGCGTTTTCGTAGACGGTGTGTGTGAAACGTGTTCCGGTGAAACGGACGGTACAGGCACTCCTGTGGACAACGACAGCGATGACGACGGCGTGTGTGACGCTGATGAAATTCAGGGTTGCCAGGATGCGGAAGCATGTAACTTCATGAGCAACGCCACCGATGGCGGGGTCGATTGCGCATTTGCCACAGGACCATGTGACGAGTGTGTTGGTTCGGATACGGACGGTACGGGCACAGTCCTCGACCTCGATGAAGACAACGATCTTGTTTGCAACGCCGATGAAATTTCGGGTTGTCAAGACATGCAGGCATGTAACTTCATGGCATCAGCAACGGATGCCGCTGAGTGTGATTACCCAACAGGTTGTGAAACCTGTTCTGGAGAATCGGATGGCACGGGTTCCATCGTGAGCAATGACGACGACGGTGACGGCGTATGCAATGCGGATGAAGTCGTAGGTTGTATTGCGCCATCGGCGTGCAATTACAATGCTGAGGCTACTGATGCTGGTTCTTGTGTTTTTGCAGCGGGGTGTGAAAGCTGTTCTGGCGCAACGGATGGCACAGGCACGATCGTTGACAACGACAGCGATGGCGATGGAATTTGCAATGCCGATGAAATTGCGGGATGTCAAAATGAGCTAGCCTGTAATTATGTTGAAAATGCTACGGATCCAGGAGCGTGTTACTTCGCGGGAGTGTATTACGATTGCTCGGGTGATTGTTTGAACGATGAAGATGGCGATGGTATCTGCGATGAAATTGAAGCCTTGATGGATGACGCCGAATTTGAGGGTTTCCTAAGCGGTTTTGACTTTGGTGTCGAAACTTGCGTAGGAGCTGAGTTTTGCGGTGAGGGAACTGTTTGGAGCGAAGACTTCCAAATGTGTTTAGAGGATTCAAGTTGTCCCGGTGACTTAAACGACGATTTGGTCGTGGGAACAGGAGACTTGCTCCTTTTATTGATGGACTACGGATTCTATTGCAATGAGTAATCCATCTTATGAAATTCGACGATTTATTCGTATCTTAATATCTCGCCGCTAGAAATAACAACCTGCCACTCACAAAGTATGGCATGGTTTCGTTGGTTTCTACGTCGAATCTCCCCTTCAAAGGTCTGCCGCTCTGGGTGGACCTTTTTTTGCCTATAATTTGGAGAGGTTCTGGTAAGCGAGGCTTTTACCGCGGTGTTCACCACTCCTTTTTTGCATCCTCGCGCGCATCGCTGCGACGCGGACTTATTCGCATACATGATTGATTTGGTGTGGGTTGGAATTGGCTCCGTGGCAGTGGATTGTCGATATAATCGATACATTGCGCCAAATCTACCTCTCATGACCAAGAAGATTCAGCTCCTAGTTTTGGCGTTTTTGCCAGTTTTCGCACTGGCCCAACTCAACTTGGATGTGTGGCAATCCGAAGAAGTCGTTGATGAATTTGGTGACCCAACGGGTGTCTTGGCAAAAAGTATTTATTGTGAGGGTGTGTTTAGCAATTCAGCGACATCAAATTCGGATTTGTATGCGCGCGTTATTGAGCAAAATGACATGATCATTATCCAGTTGTTTGAATACCAGACGCCCCCGAGTGTCGCTTTGGGTTTGAGGGATGCCACGGGAAAAATCAAAGTAAAACGGGAGGACGCAACGGTTGAGGAATATGATGCCTTCGCAATGAAAAGTGGAGGTGTTTATTTTACGCAGGATATAGGGCGCAATTTCATAGATCTGGTTGCCAATGGTGAAGGAGAGAAAATCACGGTCCTTGTACGGGAGGATTCTTTTTCTGAATATGGAAGTGCGGTGTATCGGTTTTCACTGATCACCCAATCGGTCCAATAAGGCAGGAGAGGCCTGTCGTTTTATTTGTTCGAAGACCGTAGTATGAGGCGAAGATTGCTACACTCCGCTAAGAGTTCAAATGTCTTTCGGTGAACAGGCTTGATACTGCCCACGTAGGATGGGCATAAAGGGTTTTTCTCCTACATCCCCTACACTGGGGTAGTGGGAAAGAAAAAGAGCGCCCATTGGGCGCTCTTTCACAGTTTGAGTTTTTCTTCTTCAGAGAAGGGTCCTCACTCAGGATCGCAATATGTTCCGTAATAGATCAGGAAGTCGAGTAAGTCTTGGAGCTGCACATGGCCATCTCCATTCCCGTCAAATGGACAGTCGTCAACGATGCCAATGCACTGACCGAGGTCGGCATCCCAATACGTTCCTTCCCCGCATGCTCCGGAGCAGTCCTCAAGGCAAGTTCCGTCTTCAAGCTGGTCGCAAATACCGTTCTGATTTTCGTCAACTTGGCAGTTGCCGTCACAGTCAAACACCGCAGTGGCGTAATAGCAGGAGGCGTCATCGGCATCGGTTGCTTCGAGGTCATAATTGCAGGCATACTCTACGGTACAGCCTAGAACTTCATCCTCATCACACACGCCATCTCCGTCCGTGTCAACAAGGCAGTTGCCATCGCAGTCAATTCCTTCTAAAGGATACGTACACGAATCATCTTCGTCTGTTGCATCGGCGTTGTAGTTGCAAGCCGTCGCGTCCTGGCAACCGGCTACTTCAAATTCATCGCAAATGCCGTCAGCATCAG
>CAJWIF010000075.1 GCA_913041135.1 uncultured Flavobacteriales bacterium | reverse complement strand
CCGGACAGTATGAGCGCCGCAATTCCGCTTGTAAGGAGGGTCCTATTCACGGGTGCAAATTAAAGCCCAACAAATGCGAAAACCAGTTGTTGCTATCGCAGAGCCGTCTACCACACTGTAACTTTGAGTCATGCATCGCTTTCCGTCCAAAAAGCTAGGGATTTCCCTGTTTTTATTCTTCTCTCTTTCTGTCTTTTCTTCTGTTCTATCTGCACAAAATGATGCCAACTGGACCGTGAGTGGTCGGGTTATTGATGCCAAAACGGGAGAAACCATCATTGGCGCCAATATTATCCCTGTGGGTGAGCCGCGTGGGGTTTCAACCAATGGCTATGGACAGTTTAGCATCACCTTGGCTGAGAAGCCCTACGTATTCAACGTTTCTTTCATCGGCTACAAGACCTTTACATTCGAATTGGATTTGAATCGTGATGAAAAAGTAGCCATCGAGTTGCAATCTGAAGTCGTTCTGTTGAATCAAACCGCACTGGTCGTTTCAGAACGAAGTAACCGCACGGAAAGCACTGATTTGGGCAGAGAATCGGTTGACATTGATCAGATCAAGACACTTCCAGCACTGCTGGGTGAAGTGGATATTTTGAAAATCATTCAGTTTTTGCCGGGTGTTTCAAGTGCGGGCGAAGGCAATGCCGGATTCTATGTGCGCGGCGGAGGTCCTGATCAGAATCTCATCTTACTCGATGATGCCATTGTATACAACGCATCACATCTTTTTGGCTTTTTCAGCGTTTTCAATGCCGATGCCATCAAAAACGTTGATTTAATCAAAGGGTCCATGCCGGCAGAATACGGCGGACGAGTCTCGTCAGTTCTGAACATTGGCCTAAAAGAAGGCAATTCCAGAGAATGGAAAACCACGGGTGGATTGGGACTGATCAGCTCGAGACTTACTGTAGAAGGTCCCATCGCAAAAGACAAAAGCAGCATCATTTTGTCCGGAAGACGAACCTACATCGATGTGCTGACAAAACCGGCTTTAAAAGGGGGGGCATTCGAAGGAACGGGTTACTACTTCTATGATCTCAACGCGAAGGCCAACGTGCACCTTTCGCCGAAGGATCAATTGTTTTTATCAGGATACTTTGGACAGGATGTCTTTAGCTTTGCCAGCGCTGATGCTGGGTTTTCGACGGACATTCCCTGGGGAAACTCCATGGCTTCGTTGCGTTGGAATCGCATTCTAAACGACCGCATGTTTTTGAATACAGGGATTACCTATTCCTCGTATTCTTTTTCATTCATGGCAGGACAAGAAGAGTTCGAATTCGGATTTACCAGCGGCATCAAAGACATCGCAGGAAGGACGGAATGGAGTTGGTATCCCAATCCACGTCACGTTGTGAAGGCAGGGGTCGATTACGTGCACCATGACTTCATCCCCACGGATTTTTCAGCACGTAGCGGAGACACCGAGTTTGACACGGGAACCTCGGAGCAAACATTCAGCCACGAGGGCGCTCTGTATGTCCAAGATGATTTTGACATCAATGAACGCGTGCGCTTGCATGCCGGCCTGCGGTGGTCCGGGTTTTGGCATGTCGGTCCGTTTACGCGATATGGCATTCCCAACCCATTGAATCCGAACGAAACACCTGCCCCTATTGTGTATGACAAGGGAGATTTGGTCCGATTTTACAAAGGATGGGAGCCGCGCCTGGCCTTGCGGATCAAGTCTGGAAGCCGCGCGAGCATTAAAGCTGGATACAGTGAAAATTACCAGTATGTCCATTTGACGTCCCTTGGCTCCACTTCGCTGCCCGGAGACATCTGGCTACCTAGTACCGATCGCGTGAAGCCACAATGGGGAAGGCAATTTAGCTTGGGGTATTTCCGCGATTTGGGCGAAGAGCGCAATTGGGAGTGCTCTTTGGAGACCTACTGGAAAGACCTCGAAAACCTGGTGGCCTATGGAGAGAATAGCCGCCCAGAGGACAACATTGGCAACAACGTTGACAACAACCTCGTTTTCGGCGAGGGGTGGTCTTATGGGGTCGAGGCTTTCTTGAAAAAACGAACCGGGACATTGACAGGGTGGTTGGGATATACCTGGAGCAAAACCGAAAGACAATTTGACGACCTCAACCAGGGCCTCGTCTTTCCTTCAAAATTTGACCGCCGTCACGACATGAGTCTAGTTCTTGACTGGAAACTCAATGATCAATGGCGCTTTGGGGGGGCGTTTGTTTACGCGACGGGCAACTCAATCACTTTGCCCGCTCAGCGGTTTATCTTTGAGGGACGGATTACGGACATCTACGGTGCGCGCAATGGATATCGGATGGCAGCGTATCACCGCGCCGACATCAGTGCTACGCTCACCCCAAAAAAGGATCGATCGAAACGAGAGAACCCCATTGTCAGCAGTTGGACCTTCGGTTTTTATAATGTCTACAATCGGATGAATCCGTATTTTATTTACTTTTCGAATGAGGGCGATTTACAAAACGGTTCGCTCGACCTGCAAGCCAATCAAGTGAGCCTTTTCCCTATCATCCCATCCGTTACCTGGAATTTCAGTTTCTAATTTTTACATGCGGGAACTCCTCAAACTCAACCCCTACTTCTGGAAATACCGAAGGCTTCTCATTGGGGGATTCGCGTTCATTGTCTTGACCAATATTTTCGCTGTGTATGCTCCCGCGCTGATTGGTGAGGGGGTCAACGCCATGCGGGAAGCGGATGAAGCCTTTCTACTTCCATTGCGAGAAGGAGTCTCAGAAGCTGAGGTTTTCGGCGAAGGACAAGCCAGCCAATGGCCGCGTTCCATTCAATGGATTCGAAACCTCCTCGGACTCGAAGATGATCCAGGATCCAACATTCAATCCAAGCAAGACGTCTTTCAATGGATCGCGGCAATCGCCTTTTTCCAAGCGGCTCTCTTTATGCTGGCCTATTTCATCAAAGGCATCTTTCTTTTCTTCACCCGACAGACCATCATTGTGATGTCGCGCAAGATTGAATACGATCTCAAAGCAACGATTTTTGATCAATACCAGCGACTCGACGCCTCCTTTTACAAGGCCAATGACACGGGTGATTTAATGAATCGAATCAGCGAAGATGTGAGCAAGGTGAGGATGTACCTCGGACCTGCTGTGATGTACACCCTCAACTTAGCCGTGCTCATTTTCTTGGTCGTTGGAGTCATGCTATACATCGATGTTCAACTGACCTTGTTTGCCTTACTGCCTCTTCCTTTCATGTCCATCGCCATATACCGCGTCAGCAAACGAATCAATCGCCAAAGTGAAGCCGTGCAGAGCAGACAAAGTGGACTAAGTACGTTTGTTCAACAGCACATTGCGGGCATTCGCATCCTTCAATCCTTCCATCGAGAAGACGATGCTGCCGAACGCTTCACACACCAAGCAGACGACTACAAGCAGCACGTGCTGAAATTGGTCAAAACGGAAGCTTTGTTTATGCCCATCATCGTGCTCTTGGTTGGTTTAAGTACCATTCTAACCATATATGTCGGCGGAAGACGGGTGATTGCAGGTGAATTGGAACTGGGACACATTTTCCAATTTGTATTCTATGTCAATTTATTGACGTGGCCTTTTGCATCGGTCGGATGGGTCACTTCTTTGGTTCAAAAAGCGGAAGCATCCATGCTCCGGATCAACGCCTTCATGGAAGCTGAACCCATCATTGCTTCGCCCCCTGTTTCCACCCCTGTTGGTGACTCAAGTGCAAATCAAAATAACTCATCTGCTGCCTCATCGGTACGCGAATTTGCATTTCGAAATGTTTCTTTCACGTATCCAGAAACGGGTATTGAGGCGTTGCAAAACATCAACTTTGAGGTCAAGCCTGGAGAAATCGTTGCCATCACAGGACGCACTGGCAGCGGAAAATCTACAGCCGCTCAACTTGCCATGCGGATTTTCGACCCTTCATCAGGCGAAGTTGAACTGAATGGAATAGCGTTGCCTGCTTGGCAACTCGATGCATTCCGACACATCACCGGCTACGTCCCACAGGAAGTTTTCTTGTTTTCCGATACCATCGAAAACAACATTGCTTTTGGAATGGATTTATCGGAGGCCTCGAAAGAATCCATAGAAGAAGCTGCTGTTAAAGCGCATGTAGCGCATAATATCGAAGGCTTCGAAGCCGGTTATTCGACGATGTTGGGAGAACGCGGAGTCAATTTAAGCGGGGGTCAAAAGCAACGAATCTCCATTGCACGTGCGTTGATTCGAAAGCCCCAATTGCTCGTGCTCGATGACTGCCTTTCAGCCGTTGACACCGAAACGGAAGACTTCATCTTAAAGTCCATACGACGGGCCTGCAAAGAGTCGGCGGTCATCCTCGTCTCACACCGTATCTCGTGCATTCGCGGGGCGGATCGGGTGGTTGTGCTCGATAAGGGACGCATGGCCGAATACGGCTCCCCAGAAGAACTCCTCAAAGCCAACGGACTCTATGCCACTATGGTTCAGCAGCAGGCTTGGGGTGAAGAGCCTCCCGTCACTCCGTGACTTCGGGACAATCGTCTCCAAACACAGCGAGAAATCCTAGCAAGTCGCCAACGTTGACCACGTTGTCACCATTGAAATCCGCCGTGCAATTGGTCAAGCATCCAAAGTCCCCTAAGAAGGTGAGCAAATCAGACACCGAAATCGAGCCATCTTGATTGAAATCACCGGGACAAAGCGCAAGCTCATCCCCTTCGACAACACCGTTGCAGTTATTATCGAACCCCTCAGCAGTTCCTGCTGCACCCGGGAAAACGAACTCTGAAGCATCATTGCAATCATCGAAGTTGGACACAAATCCGGCAGGAGCGATACAGGCTTGCGCAATCAAAACAGCCGAGCCAAACCCATCACCATCGGCATCGACGTAAAACGTACTGAGTTCCATGCCCTCGTCAATCAATTCATCACAATCGTTGTCAAGGTTATCGCACAATTCAGGTGCCCCAGGATACGTCGTGGCTGAACCATCAAAGCAATCGAGGCCATTGGCGACATGACCTTCTGGGGAATCACAGGAGAATACCCCTGCATTGCCATTGCCAAAACCATCTCCATCAGTATCGGGATACCAGATAGTTCCTGTGGAAACAGTAAATTCCAAGGGCTCTTCGACCGTATTCAATCCTGATTCCAAACGAATACGCAATTCGAGCGAGCCTTGAAATCCTTCGAGTCCCGAGATGCTAAACGCAAAACTAGCGGGCCCCTCCAGCGTGGCTGGAAACCCATTGAGGACAACTCCATCTGGTAAATCGGGAATACTCAAAGCGTACGGGGGAAGTAGCCCATCCAAAATATCTACCGCCACAACCAAATCATTTCCACTGCAAACAGAATCGCTAACCGCATTCACTTCCATGAATCGAGGACGAACTAAGTAGATTCCACCATCGTCAGAAGTGACCACTACAATCCCCGATTCAAAATAGGGGTAATTGGACCACGTTCCTGAGAACAGTGCCGCATCGCTTGTTGGATCCACATCGAAATAACCGATTTCTGACAATTCCCCTTCAGCCACGTCCGTTAAAGAAAGCATCCGAAGGCCTGCACGGTAATTCGATTGGAACAACAGGTTTCCCACCACATATTGGTTGTGATCAATCGCCGCCACTTCTGAAAAATGCTCCCCTAATAGGAACGGATTCTCCAAGTCCTGAACATCCCAAATCAGTGTTCTCGTATTGAATCCTTGATTCTGTTCATCCAATTCGTCACCTAGCAAGAGATAACGGTGGTCTTCCGTAAGCCAACACTGATGGGTGTATGATAGGTCTGAATAATTCGAGACACTCAAAGAGGTCATGTCAGTTGGATCCGTTGCATCCACAATCGCCATCTTATTTGCATTGGCACCAAACACCACTGATTTCCCCACATGCTCGGTATCGGGACCAGTGTATACAACGGCATGCGCATCGTGCGTGTAACCGGCTTCCCCGTAATCACCTACGAGCACCGGACTTGCTGGGTCGCTGATGTCAAAAGCCACCAACCCACCACTCGCAAGGTTGCTGCCTACGACATAAAGCATGGCCGATTCTTCGTCAATGATCACGTTGTGGGCATCTGAGAATGAGGATACCACCGTGGTCGGCTCCAGTACGACGGGGAATTCGGTAAAGTCGCGTAACTGGGTCAAATCCAAGACCTGCAACCCATGACTATTCGCTTCAGAAACGACGTAAACATGATCCGCATAAACCTTCATGTCCCGCCACGTGCTGCTCGAAGTTTGCGTTTCCATAAAGGCGACCAAAAACGGTAGATACGGATCACTTATATCCACTAAAGCCAGCCCCTGTCGCTCTCCGACAAGCGCATACTCCACACCAGTCTCAGGATCCGTCCAACCCCACACATCATTGGCCTCTGTCCCCATCATGTCGGCATTACTCAATTCACCCAGCAAGTCAAACCGGTCGCAAGGAAAATCTCCCGCAAACCCACTTTCACAGAGGGATTGAGACTCCAACTCAGAAACTGAAAACACACAAACAATGGCAATCAAAATCTCACCGCAGGTGCGACCTAATTTAGAGAGGTGATTCAAGGTGAAATCAATCATGTGTTCCGATATTGTTCAATAAGTTACAAAATCTTCGAATAGCATCTAGTTCAATAACAATGATGGCTATCAACTTGTTTCGTTAAGATGGAAAAGCAATGGGTGGTGGTTACAGGAGGAACAGGATTGGTGGGCCGTTCGGTTTGCCACCAATTAAAGCAACGTGGATACCGTGTGCGCATCCTTTCACGCAGCGCAAATAACGCTTGGAAAGATGTGGACGAAGCCGTTCAATGGAACCCCGAGAAAGAGGAGTTGTCTCCTGATGCATTGCGTAACGCAGCAGCCGTTATCCACCTTGCTGGAGCTCCGATTGCGCAGCGATGGACAGCAAAAAGCCGGTATGAGATTTTGACCAGCCGCACGCTGTCTACTCAAACCATCACGCAAACAATCGCCTCGCTGCCAGAAAACGAGCGGCCTCCTGTGCTAATCAGCGCTAGCGCTGTTGGTATTTACCCGAGTTCTCCTGATCTGTTGAGTGAGAGCGCTCCTTCAGGTGATGGATTTGCCTCAGAGGTCGTGCAGGCATGGGAACACGCTGCCGTAAAAGCGGAAACTTTAGGTTGCCGCACCGTTCGGTTGAGGATTGGACTGGTTCTCGACGCCTCAGGAGGCATTATTGGGTCGCTGAAGCCTCTCTTTTCTTTGGGATTGGGTTCGCCGATTGGAACCGGAGACCACTGGCAATCTTGGATTCATATCGAGGACCTATCCCAGATGATTCTCTGGGCGATTCAATCCGAAGGCATACACGGTGTTTACAATGCCGCGAGCCCCAACCCTGTTCAAAATCGCACCTTTTCAAAAGCACTGGCCGTTGCCTTAAAACGTCCATTTTTCTTCCCATCCGTTCCTTCATGGGCTTTGAAAACAGTCTTTGGAGACATGAGCCAAGTCGTGTTGGCTTCAAATCGCGTGGCCTCCTCTAAAGTTGAAGAAGCGGGATTTGAATTTAAGCATCCAACCCTTGATCAGGCCATGGCCTCTCTCTTCGATCACTAAACAAAAGTTTCGGGAAAGAAAAATCGGGCCGCTTCTGACGAAACGACCCGATTTCCAAAACGACTTTACTTTGAGAATTCGCCTTAACGAATTACAAACTGAACCGTTTCACGCTGAACGCCTTCGGCTATCGTGATCGCGTATACACCTGACTCCAAACCACTCGCATCCCATTGGATTTGATTCGATTGGAGAACAGATTGAGCCACCATGCGACCTTGTAGATCTGTAATCGTGAACTGTGCGCCCATCGCCCAATTGCCTTGAACATTCAAGATTCCGCCTACCAAAGGATTTGGATAGACCGTACATTCTAACTGCACTTGAACCTCATCTAAATTTGAAGCTGGTGGCAACAAGACCGCGTCAATTACGTGGACAACACCGTTCTCTGCGTCCAAATCGGCAAGGGTCACCATGGCATCATTGATCATCACTCCAGCTCCACTGATTGATACAGTCACGTCCTGGCCCAAAAGGGTGGTCAGCATCTGTCCGTCGCTCAAATCTGATGCATATGCATAAGCGGATACAACGTGGTATTGTAAAATCTCACCAAGGTTTGGCAGAGCAAGCAATTCTTCCGCAGTGATGGAGAGTGCTTCAGTCAATGCAACAATGGCATCATCCGTAGGAGCAAAAACCGTGAAGGGACCTTCCCCGCTCAACGCGTCAACTAAACCTGCTGCAACGACTGCTGCTTCCAAAAGGGTGTGATCTTCACTGGCTACAATGATATCCACAACTGTTTCAGGAAGGTCGTCCAGCATCTCTGGAAGAAGAACCGCATCAATGACGTGCACTACACCGTTGTCAGCAATGATATCCGCAACAGTTACCATTGCCTCATTGACGAACACACCCATACCATTGATTGTGATTGTGACGTCTTGATCCAAAAGCGTCGTAATCTCCTGACCATCTGTTAAGTCAGCTGCCAACGCTTGTGCGCCAACAACGTGGTACAAAAGAACATCCGTCAACTCTTCATAAGCAAGCAGTTCTTCTGCTGAGACTTCCAAAGCTTCCAGCAATGCAGTGAAAGCCGCATCGGTTGGAGCGAAGACTGTAAAGGGGCCTTCTGCACTCAAAGCACCTGCTAGGTCAGCGGCGAGAACGGCGGCTTCCAAAACAGTGTGATCTTCGCTGTTCACGATGATGTCCACTACCGTGTTTGAGACAGGGGCTGGCGGCAACAAGACCGCATCAATCACATGCACGACTCCGTTGTCAGCAGCAATGTCTGCTACCGTGACCATCGCTTCATTGATGAAGACGCCGTCCATGTTAATGGTCACCGTGACGTCTGACCCCAACAACGTTGTAATCATCTGTCCATCGGAGAGGTCTGCGGCATTCGCCAAAGCTCCCACTACGTGATATTGTAAAATCTCTCCCAAATTGGGCAGCGCCAACAACTGTTCAGCTGTTATTCCCAACGCTTCAGTCAATGCAACAACGGCTGCGTCTGTAGGTGCGAAAACTGTAAACGGACCTTCTCCGTTCAGAGCATCGACCAAACCAGCTGCTCCGACTGCTGCTTCTAACAAAGTGTGGTCTTCGCTGTTCACGATGATATCCACTACCGTGTTTGAAGGAGGTGCAACGACCGTAACCGAGGCTACCATGCCTTGTTCAGCGTGGTTTCCAATGGCACAGTCATAATCGTATGTTCCTTCGACGGTGAAAGTTTGGAAGCCGATACAGGTTCCCATGTTACTCCCATTGACTGCGTCAAAGGCGAATGTTTCAGGATTGTTCCAAGTTGTTCCGATTGAGCTTTCGACTCCATTGACGTCATGAAAGCCGCCCATGTTTACCCACACTACGGTTTGACCCGCTTCAATTTCCAAACTGGAAGGGGCATACTGGTAGCTGCTTGCTTCGACAACAATGCCTTCAACACCACATGGGTTGTCTTGGGCAACAAGTCCCGAGATCGAGACTGTCAATAACACTGCGAGAGAGAATAAAAATTGTTTCATCTTTTTTTGATAAGGTTCATTGGCAAAGAAACCGCTTTACTCCTTCTAAAGTTCAATCGCCCCTGACACTTTAACATTTTAAACATTTTACAGCCCTAAATTGTCTCCCTACAATGAAACATTCCCATTCTCAACCGATAGCTATTCATTGGATGCGCCGTGATTTGAGATTGCAAGACAATCGGGCGTTGATGAGTGCTCTGAAAAGCGGAGACCCTGTTCTTTGTTGCTTTATTTTTGATCGAGGCATTCTCGATCTCCTTGAGAATAAAGAAGACCGTCGAGTGGCTTTTATTCACCGAGAGCTTCAACGACTTCAAGCCGAATTGAATGCTTACAGGACCACGCTTTTAGTTGGCTACGGGGACGTTACCGAAGTTTGGACTCAATGGCTAGCAGACTTCACTGCAGCTTCTATACAGATTTCCGAGGTGCATACTGCGCGAGATTACGAGCCGTATGCGCAAAAACGCGACCGTTCGATGGCCGATTTATTTCGGAAACACAAGGTTGAATTTAAAGGGATAAAAGACAGTGTGATTCTTGAAAAAGATGAGGTTCTGAAAAAAGATGGTTTGCCCTATACCGTATTCACTCCTTATAGCAGGAAGTGGAAGGAAGCGCTCCGTGAACACGATACCATCGCAGCGAATTCCATCGAGCTTTTGGCTGCGTCGGACAACCGCTTTGAGTCTCGTGAGAAATGGACCGCTCCGGAAATTCCATCATTGACCTCCATGGGGTTTGAAGTTCCTTCAGACCTGGACGCTTGCATTCCTTCTCACCGCATCGATTCGAGCAGACTGGAGCAGTATGCTGAGCAACGGGATTTCCCCGCTGTGACTGGAACGAGTCGCCTTTCATTGCATTTAAGGTTCGGAACCGTCAGCATTCGCGCGGCCTACCGTCAAGGCATTGAAGCAAGCGAAAAGTGGGTCATGGAATTGATATGGAGGGATTTTTATCAAATGATCGTCTACCATTTCCCCCATGCTGCCAAAGATTCTTTTCGGCCTGCGTACGATCGGATTCCTTGGAGCAATGACGAAGAACATTTCGCAGCGTGGTGCGCTGGAAAAACAGGCTACCCCATCGTGGATGCGGGCATGCGTGAATTGCTGGCTACCGGATTCATGCACAACCGGGTGCGCATGGTGGTTGCGAGTTTCTTGTGCAAACACTTGCTCGTTGATTGGCGTTGGGG
>CAJWIF010000074.1 GCA_913041135.1 uncultured Flavobacteriales bacterium | reverse complement strand
CATTTTGTGGGACCTTGAAGCACCGACTTTTTGACCTTCCACTCTTCGCAGTAAAGGTTGGCATTGAAGCGCCGCGATACACCGCCTGCTTCAACTTTGCAAATTGTCTTTGGATGCAGCTGAGCTTCGATTCCTTGTTGGAAGAGACTCAAATGCAATCCATAATCAGCTAAAATGGAATGCTCAACGTTGAAGGCGTGCGCCTTGAGTTGTTCCGCCGGATAGATCACGCCTTGATGATGGGTCGTATTCCTCCAAATCATACTGCTATCCCATCGTGCTGGATAATGAGCTGGAACTCCACTTTCGGGATCTTCAAGGGCAACACCATGAATCTGAAGTTGCTGTGCATCCCACGTTTTGATGGAATCTAAGACCGAACACAACGTTTCTTGATTAGGGGTGTCACCAGCGCCTAAAAACCAGATCCAAGGGGCGTTTACGGTGTTCTTGCCATAATTCATGGCGTCATAGACACCATTGTCCTTAGCAGATCGAATGTGCTCAATCCGATGGTCTTGTAGCAGCAACCAGTGGCTCGTTTCCGGACACGTGCCAGCGTCGACGACCGCAATTTCCACGTGTTCCGAAATGGCGGTCTCTTCCCAGAGAACTTCCAGTGTTTTTTGAAGCCCTTGGAAGTTGTCCTTGACGGGAATCACTACCGCGAGCTGTTTTATTTTCATCGGGGTCATACGGCCAGTGAATCAAGCTGTTCGATTCTTCCTTGAGCACACCGGATGACTCTACCGGGATGTCGTTCAAATGCGGCGTGGTCATGCGTGGCCATGATGACCGAACGGTCATTTCGCACCAATTCATGTAACAATTCGAGGATGCCTTCGGTTGTATTTGGATCGAGATTGCCTGTCGGTTCGTCAGCAACAATAAGCGGAGGCTCATTGAGCAAAGCGCGTGCGATGGCTACCCGTTGTTGTTCACCGCCTGAAAGCGCATGAGGCATTTTGTATCCTTTTGTCCCGAGGCCGACCTGGTCCAAACATGTCTGAACCCGCTGATCAATCGCTGACTGTTCGCTCCATCCTGTTGCTTTTAGCACAAAAGCGAGATTTTCGGCGGCCGTTCGATCGGGCAAGAGCGCAAAATCTTGAAAGACCATGCCCAGATCGCGACGTAAATTGTAAACGTTGTGACGCGTTACTTTGAGAAGATCATGCCCGCAAACACGTCCTGTTCCAGAGGCCAATGGAATCTCTCCGTAGAGGGCTTTGAGCAAGGAACTTTTGCCAGAACCTGTTTGCCCGATGAGGTATACAAACTCTCCAGGGTGAACAGTGAGGTTCACATCTTGAATGATCCAATGTTCGTCTTGGGCGACTGCGATGTGATCGAGTTGGATGAGAGGTTCAGTGTGTGATGAGGTCGTTTCCATGATTCAATTGTCGTCAAAGATGTCGGATGAAATCCGCCCGTTGAGGGTGGTTTTGCTCACGCGAAGGGTCATGCCTTGTCCATTCGTCATTCGCACTGTGGTCATTGGAAAAGACAATCCCTCTACCCATTGGTAGTCTGAAAAGGTGCTTTCTATTTCCACAGGACCTGCCGGGCCTTTGCGTTCGCCGACTGATTTCACCAGGAGATGTGACACGCTGTGAAAATACAGCGTTTCATACAGCTCACCTTGGGATTGGATTTCAACCACATAGTGTGGTCCATCTTGAGCGCGATCCATGCCAAGAAGTTTGGCCGTTAGGCTAAGGTCCGTCAAATGCAAAAAATGGGCGGCATAAAGATGTTGACTTAGTTTTTGGAATTCTGATTCAGGCAGGGCTTTGGATTCGCCATTCATGCGATTTACACCTCCAGACTTCGTTATGATTTGTTCCACCATAAGGTTGCCATTCATCGATGCTTGAGTCAAGATGCCAACACCATATCGGGTCTTAATTTCCACTTCAATTTCCATTTCTGGCCCTGCATTTGCATCAGCAATTTGCACAAGAGACTCGAGTGTTTCAAACGCTTCGGCTCCGCCGCGAGCGGTGTAGTAATCGAGGAATACGGTCTCTGAAGTTTCTCCAGCTGGTGCTGGGTCGAGTTGCAAAACGCGCTTACCGAGAGCGTCAAAAAACTCAATTTCTGAATGGCCGCTCAAACGGTTTAACCCTTTTGGAATCAGCGAACGGTCGCCAGCAACGGAAATGATGAGATTGGCAGGACGTAAATACTGAATGGCGACCCTTTGGATATCCGATGGGGTGACTGCTCGCAACGTCTGCTTAAAAGCGTTTGGCCCTTCCGAATCTTCTCTGTACAAAATGGCATGGTGCCAAGCTTCCATGTATTTTTCTGCATCGTGGAGTTGCATGTCAGCGATTACCGCCTCGACGGCCGATTGAACCAATCCGGTATCCACCCGATTCAGTGCAAGGTCCTCCATGGATGAGATGGACTTCTCGATGAATGGAATCACGTGATGGGGTGATTCCAGGGATTGGATTCGAAAGCTCCCTAGTAAATCATCCGCTCGTAAGCTAGAAGCTGGCAGAGGGGAACACGGCGGGGTGGAGCATGTGGTGTCAACAAGAAATCCAGGAAGCGTTGGGTGCGTGAGTATGGCATTTAAAACAACACATGCAGCTTCATCGGAATGCCCTGGTTTTAATGTGACGGTGTGAGAAAGTTCCAATGCCATCCGGTCTTCTCCAGCAATCTCTCCAAAGCAAACGCGGTTTTGAAGCGGTTTGATGGGAGCGCTATGGCGGACAATCGGAATTTCACGTGGCAACCAATCGCCCAAAGCAGCTTCAATCCAAGTGCGGGTTTCTTCATGAGTAAAATCTCCGGTAACAGCGATGCTTGCATACTGAGGGCGGTAGTGCAGGGCATGGTGTTGTATTAAATCAATTTGAGAAATGGAATCAAGCGATGAAGGAGAAATCGTTTCTCCATAGGGGTGTTTCTTGGTGAATACCCGTTGCTGACTCAGTTGATGAACGCGGATTTCGGAACTGTTCTCATTTGTGGACAGGGCGAAGCGGTAGCGCTCTAATGCCTCATTGACAGCCGTTTCGGTAAAGGCTGGATAACGTAAAACCTCCACTAGCAATGCCAACGTTTCTTGGGCATACGCTTTGGGGCTGGAAGCACGCAATAGGCCTTGAGTGGTCGTGATTTCGGCGTCATACGCATCCAATAGAACGTCCAAGGAATCTCTCGACCGCATCGCTGTTCCTGAGCGCAAGATTTCCCCGGTCAATTGAGCAACCCCTGTGCGTTCCAATTCCAACGCTAGAGGAGTCTTCAATTGAATCGACCAGAAAACGCGATTTGAGGCTGTGTCAGCTATCGAAATGAGGCGCAGACGATTTTCCAACGTATTCAGCTCAACAGAAATGTCGGTATCTCGAGTATCCGACCTGCTCATTTCTTGAGAAATTGAAGCAGAACAAAAAAAGCTGACTAAAGATAAAAGGAACACACACTTTTGAGTGGTTTGTTTGGGGCGTATCGTAATTGAAATCGACATGAAGAAATTAATGTTGTGGAGGTTCAGAACGATAGAGATTCGTTTCCGCATTCGAATATACAGCGTTCAATTCAGACCCAATGGCATTATCTTGGTGACGTAAATCAGCACACGATATGGATTTAAATTGGTGGACTTTGGAGGATGTTTGGAGAAAACTCCTATCGGAACATGTGGGTGAACTGGCAGATGATGCAAAAGAGGCCATTGAAAAGTGCTACGGTTTTCTTCAGGAAACGATAGCCAATGCCGATGAAGGCGCCATTTATGGGGTGAATACAGGATTTGGTGACTTGGCTCACACCCGCGTTGATAACGATTCGTTGCAAACTTTGCAGCGCAACATCCTGGTGTCTCATGCCTGTGGAGTGGGAGAGGATGTTCCCCAATTGATTGTGCGCGCGATGCTGCTGCTCAAAATCAAATCGCTGTCCAAGGGGCATAGCGGAGTGCAATTGGTGACAGTAGAACGTTTGTTGACGCATCTAAATGAAGGAGTGCTTCCTGTTGTCCCTTCGCAAGGATCGTTGGGTGCAAGTGGAGATTTGGCCCCATTGTCGCATCTCGTATTGCCCTTGATCGGTGAAGGGGAGCTTGTGGTAGATGGCGCTGTGGTTCCGGCATCAACGGTTTTGAAGGCAAAGGGTTGGGATCCAATTGAATTGGGGGCCAAAGAAGGGTTGGCGCTCATCAATGGAACACAGCTGATGCTGGGTTACGGGATTATGGCGGTTCAGCGTATGGATAAAATTGCGGCATGGGCTGACGCTTTGTGCGCATGGTCTTTGGAAGCATGGAATGGACGGCCTGAGCCGTTTGATGCTTCCATTCACGAGGTTCGAAATCACAAAGGAGCTCAAGAATCCGCTGCGAACATTCGCCATTGGATCAAGGATAGCACCTGGCAAGAATTGCCGCGTGAACAAGTGCAGGATCCGTACTCTTTTCGTTGTTCTCCCCAAGTACATGGAGCCTCGCGTCATGCTTTAGGTATAGCACGTGAAGTATTTGAAAATGAAGTGAATGCCGTTACTGATAACCCGCTAATTTTTCCAGAATCAGGCCGTATTTTGTCTGGAGGAAATTTTCATGGACAACCCTTGGCATTGCAGTTGGATCAGCTGGCTTTGGCCGCTCATGAATGGGGAAGTATTTCGGAACGGAGAACCTTCAAGTTGCTATCTGGCAAGCATGGCCTGCCTCCGTTCTTGGTGTCCAACCCTGGACTGAATAGTGGATACATGATTCCTCAATACACGGCTGCCTCTTTGGTCTCGCAGAACAAGCAATTGTGTATGCCGGCATCTTCAGACACAATCGATAGTTCTAATGGTCAAGAAGATCACGTGAGTATGGGAGCCAATGCCGCATTGAAATTGTGGCGTGTACTGGATAATGTGGAGCAAGTCTTGGCTGTAGAGTGCTTAGTAGCAGCTCAGGCCTGTGATTTGAAAGAGGGAGACGGACTCGCTCCGCGCTTAGCGAAGCTTCAGGATTCGTTGCGAAAGGAAGTTCCTTTTGTAGCCGAGGACTGCTTTATGCAGCCGCTCATGTTAGGGGCAAGGGACTGGATGTTTGGAGGAACAGCGAGCCCTTCCCCGGAAAACTAAACGTTCTTGATTTCGTTTTAGCGAACTGCCGCTTTCCGAACGATGATGCGCAGTAAACGCGGTGCAAATCGTTTGAGGTATGCTGCAAGTAGCTCAGTACGTCCGATCAAGACTTGATGTTTTTTACGCCCGACAGCCCGTATCATTTGCTTGGCACAGGCTTCTGCGGTGATACCTGCGCCTGTTTTTGCGTCCATGGTTCCTTGTTGACTGCCATCGCCTACCATGGCATTGACAGAGATGGACGTTCGAATAAATCCTGGACAGACCATGGTCACGTCAATGTTGTCGTCGTGATGCTCCGCACGAAGCGCTTCAAAAAAGCCATGCAAGGCATGTTTGGCAGCACAATAGCCCGACCTTAAAGGGGCGGAGAAAAGTCCCATGAGGCTCGTCACCACGACAAAATGGCCTGATTGAACGCGTGCGAATTCAGGGAGAATAGCTTTCGTAAGGGCCAATGTTCCGAAATAGTCAATTTCCATGACGCGGCGGTCCACTTCAAGACCCGTGTCAATAGCGAGTGACCGTTGACTAATGCCACCGCAATGCACGACAACATCAATTTTACCTTTCCACGCCAAGGCTTGCTTCGCTAAGCCTGGTATGAGGGCTGGTTCACCTAAGTCCAGTGGTAAAACCAAAGCACGGCGTTGTTCTTCAGCAGTCCAAGTGGAAGTCACCTCTTCAAGTGCTTGTTGACGACGAGAGGATAGGATGACATCGGCGCCGAGACGCGCCCACTCGGTAGCAGCAGCGCGTCCGATTCCACTACTAGCTCCGGTAATCCAGATGCATTTTCCTTCCCAGTTCATAGCATATAGCGTGATGACGTGATTCCAGTGAAATCAGAAATCGATGTTCGCGTATTTAGCGTTTTCTTCAATGAAAGCGCGACGCGGTGGAACTTCATCTCCCATCAGCATCGAGAATACGTGATCACTGGCAGCTGCATTTTCAATGGTAACCTGACGCAGTGTTCGGAACTCTGGATTCAGCGTGGTGTCCCAAAGCTGTTCCGCATTCATCTCACCAAGACCCTTGTATCGCTGAATGCCAATGCCAGCATCGGAGCCTGAAGCGCCTTTGAATTGCTCGATCAAACGATCCCTTTCGTCATCGTTCCAAGCATACACCTGACGCGATCCTTTCTTGACCAAATAAAGCGGAGGAGTGGCGATGTAGATATAGCCATTTTCAATCAACTCCTTCATGTGTCGGAAGAAGAAGGTGAGGATCAATGTCTCAATGTGACTACCGTCAACATCGGCATCACACATGATGACGACTTTATGATAACGTAGCTTGGAAATGTTTAAAGCGCGTTCGTCTTCTTCCGTTCCCAGCGTGACACCCAATGCGGTGTAGATATTTTTAATCTCTTCGTTCTCGAAGATCTTGTGCTTCATGGCCTTCTCTACATTGAGAATCTTACCGCGCAGTGGCATAATCGCTTGATTGTGCCGATCACGTCCTTGCTTGGCTGTGCCACCCGCAGAGTCACCCTCCACTAAGAAGATTTCACACAATGCGGGGTCTTTCTCAGCACAATCGGCGAGCTTCCCAGGGAGTCCTGAACCACTCATCACGGTCTTGCGCTGAACCATTTCACGTGCTTTTCGCGCTGCGTGTCGCGCTTGGGCCGCTAGGATGACCTTGTTGACAATGATCCGAGCGTCATTTGGATGCTCTTCCAAGTAGTCTTGGAGCATATCAGAGACCGCTTGGCTCACAGGCGCTGAAACTTCAGCGTTTCCGAGTTTCGTCTTAGTCTGTCCTTGAAACTGCGGCTCAGCGACTTTGACACTGACAACTGCAGTCAAGCCTTCACGAAAGTCATCCGCTGAAATATCGAATTTAAGCTTATCCAACATGCCGGTACTCTCGGCATATTTTTTTAGAGTCAAGGTCAGTCCTCTGCGGAATCCAGAAAGATGAGTTCCGCCTTCGTGCGTGTTGATGTTGTTGACGTACGAGTAAAGATTCTCTGTGAAAGAGGTGTTGTATGTCATCGCTACTTCAACAGGGACTCCGCTACGCTCTCCACTTACGTGGATGATCTCAGGGATTAAGTGCTCCCGATTTGCATCGAGATAATTCACGAAATCTTTCAATCCATCTTCTGAATGGAACTCTTCAAATTTGAATCCGAGGTCTTTGCCTTCATCATCAAATAACGTCTCCCGTTCGTCCTTGAGCGTGAGTGTCAATCCTTTATTCAGAAATGACAGTTCTCTCAAACGATCCGCTAATGTGGCATAGGAGTATATGAGTGTTTCAAAGATCTCTTCGTCGGGTTTGAATTCGACGATGGTCCCAGTTTTATCAGAATTTCCAATTTCCTTAACAGCGTAAAGTTCTTTTCCACGGCTGTATGACTGGTCGTACTTTTTGCCGTTGCGATGCACTTCTGCAAGCAAGTGCGAGGACAATGCGTTAACGCACGAAACACCTACACCGTGCAATCCTCCAGAGACTTTATAGCTGTCTTTGTCAAACTTACCGCCAGCACCAATTTTGGTCATGACCACTTGCAAAGCGGACACGCCTTCTTTCTCGTGTATATCGACCGGAATCCCCCGACCGTTATCTTCAACACGAACGGAATTGTTCTCCTTGATGATCACATCGATTGTGGTGCAATGACCGGCAAGGGCCTCATCAATCGAGTTGTCTACAACCTCATATACGAGGTGGTGCAATCCGCGAACACCCACGTCACCGATGTACATGGACGGCCGCATGCGCACGTGTTCCATCCCTTCAAGGGCCTGGATATTACTCGCGTCGTAATTGCTTTTGTTCGTATTCGGTGAAGGGGGGGTAGAGTCAGTTGATGGCCCCTCGTTCTGGTTTTCTTCCGCCATGGCTTTCGCTTAAAATTTGGTAGTGTCGCTAGCGACGCAATCTACCTTCGAATTTACGCATGAAAGGCCTGCAAATGCTGATAAATAGCCGTTTTAAAGCGCCACTTATTCACAAAAAACAACCGGGTTGCTCACAAGTGTTTAGAACGCATAATTCATGCCCATTTGAAACCTGAATTTTTGGCTGTTGTAGCCCGGTAGAAAGGGGTTGGCCTGATTGAGGAGGTTGTTCATCCGAATCCAGCCACTCAAGCGACCATTGTAGAGGTACTCTAACTGCAAGTCCCACAAAGCCGTTGCTCTCAATGGGGTTTCAAACCCCACCAAATCGCCTCCGCTGTACAACGGGTTCGACTCTTCTACCGACCACGATTGGAGGGTGTTTCGGCCCGTTAACAGTTGGATTTGACTGCCGATGCGCACTTTTTCTTCCCAGGTGTAAACAGCGCCCACTTCCGTCTGTAACGTCGGTAAGTTCCAAGGACGGTTTACTTCGTCATCATCTGATTCAAAGGAATAAGCGTTTTGTTGAAGGCTTCCTGTGAGCGTGAACGCAGACCCAAGTCTCCACGAGGCATCCGCCTGAAGGGACGTTTGGTTGAAGCGCGCGTAAAGTGGAGTAAATGTTTCTCCGCGAAGGCTTTGAGCGTCTGCTCTCCAGAGTAAAAATTGATCGAAGCGCTGGTGATGTGCACTCAGGTTGAATGTAAACGCCTTGGTAATGGACCCTCGAAGACCGATTTGTAGGTGGATGTTTTCATAAGTGTTCTTGAGTGAATCCGTGTTGGTGGAGAGGAACGGATTGGAGTCTAAGAGCTTCTGATAGCGATTTTGTTGAACACCGCCACCCACTTTGAGGTACGGGATGAAGAGGTCCCGTAAAAGGCTTGTAGAAGCCTCTATTTCAGGGACAATCATAAAGGGCTTCTTGCCTTGGGCATCTATCCAAAAAGCGATTCCTGCGGTTGTTTTTAAGTTTCCGAATTTTTTACTCAAGCGGGGGTGCAGATCAAAAATAGCTTGTCGTATGGTCGGAGTTTCGGAGCCCTCAATGGCGCGCGTGAGCCGATCGATGTTGGCGTGCAGTAGGAAGGATATGGGTAGATTTTTTACCCCCAAACCAAGCCCAGATCCGCTTGGCATTTCGTCATTGGGTTTCACCTCCACGCACAGATCAACATTGTGTTCTTGCATTCCGCCATCGTTTAAAAGCTGATAGGATGACGTCAATATATGTTGGAAGCTCTTATTTTTTGACTCAAAATTGTGAGCATCAACATGCACCCCCCAAACGTTATAAATGCGATTTGTAGAAGAAGCTGTTCCGAGTATATGCGGTGTGCCTCCAAACAGACTCACACGCTGTCGACTCCAATCGCTGGAAACTTCAACAGATTCAGATCCTATGAAACGCTTTCCCCAGCAGGCAATGCTGCTCGTGCTAAACACGTCTTCAATGCTGTCGACCGATGCGAATCCCCCTTGGCTTGAGTCGTGACCACCCCGAATGCCCCATGTGCCTTCTCGGGATCTCAAATCGGTGAAGCTGAAATGGACAGTCGGGCTGATGTAATTGCCCAATCCAGCTATGATGTGTCCTTTGTAGAGTCTTCGCAATGGTTCGCTTACCCGAAGGCGAACGGGGCCATTTTTAGACCATTCGGGTTGAACATTCATCCGCTTGGAGAGCATGGAATAATTGAATGTAGGTTTTGTCGTTTTGAGTTGTGCGGGCTCTGGCCAGTGCAATTGCTTGTGCGCGTCCTGGAGTAAAATCTCACGGTCTCCTATGAAGGTGACATCCAAGTCCAATGTGTCACCAATAGCAAACACGGGGGTCGAAGCGAAAAGACTCCCAATGATTGCCCATGCGATGAATGGGCGGTTTTTGTTTGACGCGTAATTCATGGCCTTCAAGGTTTCTCGGTGTTCAAGGTGTCAATAGGCAGGGACGTAGCGTTAAAAGGAATAGCAGGGAGGCTATCGCTTTCTATGACCTGGAGGAGAATCTCTTGCTCCAATCGATCAATGCGTTCTACTTGAGCTAAGGCTCGGTTTTGAACCCATTCCAATGCGACGTTTTCTAAAATACTCTGTGCAGTGGTTTGGGCTTGGAACCAGTCTTCCATTTCGATGTAGGCATCGACGAGCAATAAAAATGCTTGAAATTTCCACTCGTCATATGCCGAAAATTGATCAATAAGTAGAAATATAGACGACTCCGTTGCCTGATAATCCTTGCGGTCAAAATTGATTTTGCACAAGAGATATTGGCATTCAGCGCCACGCTCGCCGCCAAAGCTTGCGATGGTTTTAAGATCCACAGATGCCTTGATCTCATCGCCTCGTTCCAATAAGATCTTGCCCCTCCAATAGACAGCGGTTCGTTGAATGTCTTCGGGAGTTTGACTGTCTTCTAGTACAAGGTTGGCATAGGTCATGGCTTCCTCGTTGTTTTCGAGGAGGTATAAACAGCGCATTAGCCCGATGCGTGCTTCGAGCACGTTGTCTTTGAGCATACTGACGGACTCAAGCGTTCGATAGTGCAGCAATGCTCCAGCCCAGTCTTTAACGTTCCAAGCGATCGTTGCTGCACCCAGCGCTGCGAGCTCTGTGTAATCACCAACGGGTTGATTCAAAACATATTCGAAAGCAGCACGAGCTTGATTGACCTGGTCATCATCAAAATAGCAGTTGCCTAAGAAAAAATGAGCTTCCGTCAAAAAGCGTCCTTGATCGTATGATCGAATGTACTCACCGAGACGGACAATGGCTTTTTTACACAGTCGCTCTAAGGCCAAAGATCGCGCGGCATTGAATAGTCGCTCTTCAATCTGATCGCCATTGAGACCTACACCTGAGGGAATGTTGTCGAGTAAAC
>CAJWIF010000073.1 GCA_913041135.1 uncultured Flavobacteriales bacterium | reverse complement strand
CTAGTATTGACTTACCAGGTGTTAACACATCGGGTAACCAGAACACTTCTGGCAACGCAGCTACAGTAACGGACGGTCGTTACACTACTGATACTCAGGTATGGGATTACACGGTTACTTCAACCCAGACAAACGCTGATGATGGTAACAATTACGCGTACTACTTGAACGGTGCGAACGTGTTCTACAAAGACGTCACTGCTGGTGACGGTGGGAACGCAGCCAGCGGCTACGACTTCACTTTAGTAGGATCTAACCTACCAACAAGTATTACACTTTACTTGCGCGGTCAGGCGAACGTCATTACTGTTAATGCTGGTGAGTTCAGTCTAACGTATAACCAGGTAGTAACTATGAACGGTGCTTCTGGACAGACGTCAGGAGGAATGGTGTTGAATCTTGTGGTGGATGGAATGCACACAGGTGTTCAATTCCACTTCCAATTGGATGATACCTCTTCTGCTCCAGATTCAACGTTCTAATCAAATAACCCCCAAAAAAAGAGAACGCTATGAAAAAGCTAGTCTACATCTTGTTCCTGCTCGGGGGTCTCTCAATGATCTCTCAGGAAGCAGTGGCGCAAGTCTCTATGGAGCGCCAAGCGATTACCTCTGGTTATCATACGGGAGAAGTTGATGCAATAGGAGACGTACTTGGAGAAATCGATGGAAGCATCGGTCAGGTATTCACTACGACCCTTGATGATGGAAACATCTTCTTGACTCAAGGATTTCACCAGATGGCATTCCGCGAATGCCCTGGTGATGTCACCGGTGACAACGCAGTTGGAACCAATGACCTCCTCGCGATTTTGAGCCTCTACGGGGTTCAGGATCCAGTTGAGATTGCCAACTCCCCTAACGGTGGAGCTGAAGATCTCAATGAAGACGGTATCATTGGAACAGCCGACTTGTTGATTCTCCTCGCTTACTACGGTGAGTTGTGTAACTAACACCCAGAGCGATTTTAAAATGAGGGCTCCCCAATATGGGGAGCCCTTTTTTTATGTCCAAAAATGGGAGTCTGGGGGATTCATGGCTTTCGCCAAGACAGGCCCGCACCCGTCAAGGGCAAGGATACATCCTTGCAACGTGTTCTAAAGCCAATACAAAGGGTTAACCCTGGTCGTCCTCACCACGCAACAACCGAAAGCGGCGACGGGCTTCAACGGCATGTAAACTCCCAGGAAACTCAAACAAGAGCTGTTCGTAGAGGGGCAGGGCGACTTCAGGTTCTTTGAACCATTCTTCACGCAACAAGGCAAGTCGGAACAAAGCGTCGTCTGCGAGGATATCGTCGAAATGTAGGTCTACAATTTCTTGCAAGAGCACCACCGCGGTATCCACTTGGTTTTCGGCCAACGCTATTTCAGCAAGCTGCATCAACACCTCGTCTTCCAATGCATGGCCTGGCCATGTGGTTGTGAGAGAGTCCAGCTTAACCCGCGCGTCGTCATAGCGATGTTGAGAAGCCAGAAGATCAGCTTGTGCATAAAGCCACATCGGTTCGACGATGGTGTCCATGGCGTAGTTGTCCGTGATCAACAGGGACAAATCAATGGCATCGTTGGAGATGAGTTTTGATGTGGATGCCTTCAAGGCGTCCAATTGGGACTGCGCCCAATCAAAGTCGCCGGCGAAATAACTAATCCGGGCATTCCGGAATTTGGCTTCATGCCCCAACGGGTCGTCCTTGAAGTCGAGCTCTACTTGAGAGAAGAGCAAGGACGCGTCCCATATGGCGTCAGTAAATACCAAGACATCACCCAACTCTAACTTACACATTGCAGCGGTTCGGTTGTACAATCCGGGAATCGCCAAGACGGATTCTAAACGCTCTACAGCGGCCTCAGGTTCTTGCAGGTAGAACGCTTCCACATGGGCCAATTCTTTGGCCAGTGTTGCGGTTTCCGTTCGGATTCCGAGATCGCGCAACGTGGATCGATAGCGTTCTGCCAATTCCGCAATGGCCTCCAGCGGAGGGGGCGTAGCATTGAGTAAGGGATCCATGAGCACGCGCAGTGATTGGCAACGCGCCGTATAGAAATACGGATTGTCCGAACCCTTGGAAGCGACGAACTGATAGCATGCTGCAGCAGTTGCTGAATCCCCGTTTTTGCTCGCCGTTTGAGCGAGTTCCACAAGCCGCTCGCCAGATTCTTTGTAGCGCAAATCCAAGGACTTGGCATGAATGAAGGCATTGGCAAAATCCTTGCTCTGGTTGAAATACCACACGAGCAATTCTGCAAAAATGGTATCCTCCGGAAATGCACGCGCTGCACCAAGGAGTTTCGTTCGAAGCAACTCTCCCAATTCGGGATTGTCCTGAATCCTCAAATTCCGGCTGAAGCTGTTTTGGATGTTGCGGAGGTAGGTCGGCTTCAAATGAAGCAAGGCAACCGCTGCATCAATCATTCCCGGATAGTCTCCCCTACGCCCTTGCAAATCGACCAGTTGGTATTCCAGGTCACGGGTCCCCATCGCTTGCGCCTTGACATACACCTCAAGGGCCAAATCAAGCTCATTCAATCCCAAGAAGGCATTGGCGAGCGAAAGGGCTTTGTTTTTCCCGGGCTCCAAGCGGCTCAATGCCTCATCAAAAGCAAGGCGAGCATCGGATTCGCGATCAAAGTGCAGGTAAAGCTGTCCCAATTCCACGTAAGCAGTTGCGCGCGTGTTTTTGTTGCGCATGCGACTCTTGACGAGTTTTTCGGCGCGTTCGAAATCATTGATTGCCAACAACGACGCGTAGTACATGTCGTAGACCTTTTTGGTCTTGTTCTTTTTCCAAAGTTGCTCGAGGTAGAGCTTGGCCTGTTCGTAAGAGCCTTCGTTGTAGTAGAACTCCGCCAGTTCAAAATCCGATTGAGCCGCAGTTCCCAACGGGAGGGCCAACACCATAGCAAGCATCCAGGTCTTGTTCATGAATCTTCAGGAATGGACGTGTTTACTCCGTCAAGGATATAACGAGCAAGGCGTGCACGTAAAATGACCTGCAGGCTATCATTGTCGGCGCGGGCTCCTTTAACCACTACAACACCGCGTTGCGCCAAATCGATCGTTTCCTCTAGCGCTTCGATCAATTCTCGAGCGATGCGTGTTTCAATTGCGACTTGCTGCTCAATGTAGCTGGAGTCTATGGGGGTGCCCGAACCATCTACTGTCGCATTCTGCGCGATGGCTTCAGCCAGCAAGTTGAGTTGCAATTGGGTGCGTTCGGTATTTTGAGTGAGGCGATTGCGCCTACTCTCGTGATCCTTGAGGAGTCGTCTAGCCCGAGAAACTTCGGAGACGATGGCTCCTTCAGCTTTGGTGATCTCAATGTGGCCATCGGACATGAGCAGCTCCAACTCATGAAGGTTCACACTTGCCCAGCGTGCCGAGGCGAGAACGGAGTCCGCGGGCAAGGTCCGCAGTTGCTCGTAGGCCACCGCAACCGATTCGTGCAGCTCATGGAGTTGATCAAGCGCGGCTTGACGCGGATGGGGTGATTGGCAACCGAAGAGAGCGAGACCTAAGAAACAAGCGATGGGACCGAACACATTAAAAAAGGAGTGCCGAGTGGTCAGGGCTTCATTCATGGGATGAAGATAGCAACGACCGTCAGTCAATTCGTTCAAATCCACAATATCCCTGTAGCGCTTTTGGAATGCGAATGCCATTTTCGTCTTGATGATTCTCAAGCATGGCGGCAACAATGCGTGGTAAAGCCAGCGCAGAGCCGTTTAAGGTGTGCACGAGTTGCGTTTTGCCGTCACTTCCCTTGAAGCGACATTTCAGTCGATTCGCTTGATACGTTTCGAAATTGGAAACGGAAGAGACCTCCAACCAAAGTTCTTGAGCCGCAGAATACACCTCGAAATCATACGTGATGGCTGAAGTAAAGCCCATATCTCCGCCGCACAAGCGCAAAATTCGATACGGCAATTCCAATGCTTCGAGCAACCCTTTGATGTGGTCAACCATCGTGTCGAGCGTGGCGTACGACCGCTCAGGATGATCGATTTGAACGATTTCCACTTTGTCGAATTGGTGCAAACGGTTCAACCCGCGAACATCCTTTCCATAACTGCCCGCTTCACGACGAAAACACGGCGAATAACCACAGAGTTTGATGGGCAGTTCTTGCTCTTTTACCAGGACATCGCGATAGATATTGGTCAAGGGCACCTCTCCCGTGGGGATGAGAAACAAATCGTCTGCGACGGCGTGGTACATCTGGCCTTCTTTGTCAGGCAATTGCCCCGTCCCAAACCCACTCTCAGCATTGATCATGAAAGGCGGAATGAACTCTTCGTAGCCCGCTTGGTCAGCGTAGTCTAAGAACATTTGGATGAGGCCCCTTTGTAGTTTGGCCCCTTTGCCTCGATAGAAAGGAAATCCCGCACCGGTGACTTTGGAACCGAGTTCGAAATCAATCAGTTTGTATCGGTCTGCCAACTCCCAGTGAGGGACAGCTCCGTCGTGCAACTTCGGAATGTCTCCCACACGAGCTGTCTCAACATTGTCTTCGGCGCTTTTTCCAGCAACGACCTCCGAGTGAGGGGCGTTGGGTATGGTACAAAGCAAATCATGAATGGACGCCTCCAATTCGAGCATCCGATTTTTGAGATCGCTCGACTGCTCTTTTAATTCTGCAGTCTTTCCTTTGACCGCTTCTGCTGCATCTTTTTTTCCCTCGCGCATGAGCCCGCCAATTTCGCGACTCAGCGCGTTGCTCTTGGCGAGTGAATCATCCAGAGAAGCCTGTGTTTGACGTCGGTCTTTATCCCAAGCGAGAATACGATCGATGTCCGCCGAGGCGTCAACATGCCGTTTACTCAGCGCTTGGATTACACGGTCTTTGTTTTCGCGAAGGGATTGTAGAGTCAGCATAGAGGGAACATTGCTTCGAAATAGGAACAAATGGAGTGACGCATCGACACCCCAACTTGATGGGGTAAAAATACAGAACTCCCGAACCCTTTGCAGAGTCGGGAGTTAATATTTCAACCGTACAGGGCTCAGAATTCGAGCCCGCTGAGATTCCTCAGGCGTCGCCCATGGGCACCACCGATACAAATGACCGATTGTTGGCCTTTTTGCGGAATTCAACGACACCGTCTGTTAGAGCAAACAAGGTGTGATCCTTGCCAATTCCAACATTGGTTCCTGGGTGATGCTTGGTGCCCCGCTGCCGCACAATAATGTTGCCAGCGATGCATCCTTGTCCACCGTATATTTTTACGCCCAGTCGTTTCGACTCGGACTCCCGTCCGTTTTTCGAGCTACCTACACCTTTCTTGTGAGCCATGGTTCAGGGTTCTATTCAAGCGTCTTTCGAAGCAGTCTTCGCGACCTTGATGTTCGTAATCTTAATCTCCGTCAATGAAGCACGGAAACCGTTCAACTTTTGATATCCTTTCCTCCGCTTCTTTTTGAAGATGAGGACTTTGTCGCCTTTAAGGTGGCGTTCAACCTGAGCTGACACTTGCGCGCCGCTTATCGCTGGGGCGCCAACTGTTACTTTGCCGTTGTCGTCTACAAGAAGGACTCGGTCAAATGTGACCTTTTTGCCTTCTTCAACGTCCAAACGGTTTACGTAAACCTGTTGGTCTTTCTGTACCTTGAACTGGTGCCCTGCGATCTCTACGATTGCATACATGATGAAAGAAAATTATTCCCAAAAGATGGGGTGCAAAGGTAGCGGAAAGAATGGAACTTTTCAACACCTATGACATGGAATGTGCAAGTCTGGAGTTTTTGCATCAAACGAGCGAGCAATCAGGCCTTGGACTCAGTCCCTGCTAGCCCCCTTAAATCTCGCTTCGCTGCCCGGCCAGCGCGGTGTGTGATCCAAACTCCAATGAGGATGAGTGACCCACCAATGAGGTGGCTAGCGCGCAAAGACTCACCGTCCATCCATCCCCAAAATGTAGCAAAGACGGGAATAATGTACGTGACGGAAGCAGCGAAGACAGAGTTGGTCCAGGCAATGACTTGGTTGAAAAGAACCAAGGCACCGGCGGTTCCGACAGCGGCCAACGCTATGATTGCGAGTAAACCGCGCATACCGTCAGGATGGGTTGCAATCAGCGAAGGGATGTCCCCCGTTAGAAACCAGAGGGCAGCTGGCACCGATATCAATCCGAGGGAACACGACGCGATGACGGGGCCCTTTAGAGTTTGCAGCTTCTCCCGGGTGATATTGACGCTCGTTCCGTAACAAATGGTTGCAAGCACGAGAAGCGCTCCAGGTCCCCAAGCGGCTTCAAAGGATGCGTCAGGGTTCCAAATCAAGCCGATGGTGCCAAGCAGCCCAAACCCCAAGCCCAGCAATTGTCCTCGATGAAAATGCACGCCAAAGACGGCGATGGCAATGAGCAAGGTCCAAAGTGGCGTCAAGGCATTGAGCATGCCAGCGACGGCGCTTGGAAGTTGGGTTTGAGCGATGGCAAATAAAAGTGCTGGGATGAAACTCCCTACGATTCCGACCGTCGCCACCCACTTCCATTGCTCGGGAGTGAGTTTTCGAAAGTGCTTCAGCCCAATGGGTAAAAGGGTAAACCCCGCAATGGCCATGCGCAAGGCCGCCAATTGAGTAGGTGGAAATAGGGCAGAACCGTCTTGAGCGAAGAGGCCCATTTTCATGAGAATGAAGCTGCTGCCCCAAACAAATCCAAGAAGTAGGAGGATCAGCGGAGCGGCCCATCGATTTGGAGCAACGCTTAAAGGCGAATTCATAGGAGGATGATTCATGGGCATGTGGGAGCTCGAAATTAGAATATGTTGTCTTCTCTTCGGTTGACGACACCTTATCTTTGTCAAATGTTCATTTCGACACACTTGAGTCAAACCAATATTGCGCGTATCGGCTTGATCTGCATGATTTTATTGGGCTGCAGTGAGGCGTGTGATTATGAACTGACTGAACTCCACCAGGCGGGAACAGCAGTGAGAACCACTGCTCGAATTGATGTGACAGGGATGATGTGCGCTCATGCGTGTGGTGGAAAAATCAAAAAAGAACTGCTCGAGGTGCAGGGAGTTGCCAATGCGGTAATTGATTTTGAACTGGATCGGGACTTAAACTATGCGGAAGTTGAGTTTGACCCTGCCCAAGTGCAATTGGATAAGCTCGTGGCTGCAGTGACGGGAATTGCAGAAGGCAAACTTTATGGTGTAGAATCCGTTCAACTTACACATTTTGCCAAAGCAGCAAACCTTCCTTGATCTGACGCCTCGACTACTGCGACGGCTCGCTATCGCTACGCTTGTTTTGGCGTCAATGGTCGTTCTCGCAGGGAGCATAGTGCGCATGACAGGTTCAGGTATGGGGTGTCCGGATTGGCCAAAATGTTTTGGGTTGGCGATTCCACCGACATCCGTGGATGAAGTGACATGGACTCAGGGGACGGAATACGCACCGGGTCGGATGTTACTAGCGAATGACACCTTGTGGGTTGCACAAGAAACGGTGCTTGCTGAAGATTTTCAAAAGGAACAATCACGAGGTGTTTGGGAGCCATACACCCGTCATGACTATGCCATTTTCAACCCGATGCACACATGGGTGGAATTCATCAACCGGTTGATCGGGGCGTTGACTGGAATTCCAGCGTTGCTGCTGGCATTGGGTACTTTTCTTTGGGGTTGGAGGCGTAAAAATTGGCGTCCCTTCTTGTGGTCTTTGGCCAATCTGTTTCTTTTGGGATTGGTGGCGTGGATGGGAAAGAAAGTGGTCGATGGAAATTTGATTCCTTTTTCAATCACACTGCACATGCTGGGTGCTGTAGGCATCCTTTTGGTGCTGACGGCAGCCTGGGTATCCCTTGCAAATCCGTGGACTGGTGGAAGGTTGAAGCGGCGCAACTGGTTGATTCTGGCGGTCGTGTTGACAGGCATGCAATTGATTGGAGGTACGCAGGTGCGTGAACAAGTGGATTTGCTGTCCCACGCAGGGGTGCTCCGGTCAGATTGGCTTGACGGACTTCCGGCTTGGTGGAAGTGGCATAGAACCGGTTCGTGGCTGATTCTAGCGGTGCAATTATTTTGGGCGTGGCCGAATCGAAAGTTGGCCCCGGTAGTGCGCTGGTCGATGGCCTTTGTACTCCTTCAGATGGGGACTGGCATTCTTTTCGTATTTGCTTCCATGCCGGCGTGGACACAGCCGCTGCACCTGGCATTGGCCATGGGGCTTCTCGTGAGCAATGGGTGGTCGCTGATGCGATTGAGCGGTGAGAGGGACTAGGAATCAAAGGCGCGCTCTACAGCGAGCCATGTCTCCCATTCGGAAGGCTCTGAAGCCACTTCAATGCGACTACAGTTACCGTTAGCTTTTACGGCAGCAGCGGTCGAAGTCCCCAAGGTGACAATGCGAGAAGCGCAGTGGTTACCAGCGGCATAGGCTTCCCACTGCGATGGACTGGTGATGACAGCAACGTCGTGTTGTGTCAAGATCGATGGGTGTAACGTGGTTTCGTAAGCGCACCAGGCAATGATTCGCTCTGGCTGGGTTAAACCGGCCCATCGATTCATTGACCGATCGCTGTGAGGGACAAATACTCGGCTGTCGTTCACGTTTAGAATGGCAGCGAAATCGACATGGGTTTTTTCGGGTGTCCCCGTACCAACCCAAGCTGCACGCTGGTCGCTGATCCGTGCCAATGCAGCAGCGGTTCCCTTGCCGGCACAGGCAATGTCACCCGGAAAAGTTGGAATCAATGATTGCATTGCTTCAACGGCAGAAGGGGAGTGCAGCCATAGCCAATCGGTAGTGACCGGAGCAACGGGCCACTGGGCTTCGGTGGTCTCCATGTGGATCAAGGATTGTCCGACCGTCTTTAAACCGGCAGCATGTGCCAAGGATTCAAAAATGGGCCAAGTGTCTGAGGATTTCGAAAGAAACACGGTGCCTTGAAGCGGATTTGTTAAGCGAGACAGCGCGTGGACTGTGCCCTCTCCAATGGAAGCATGACGGTCAAGGTGAACTTCAGACAGCCGCGGGCCATCGGGCGTTTCGAGAAAGCAACGCAGACGTTCTTGCATGACATGTGCTCCAAAGGGAAGCATGCATCCACCTTCAAGTTCGCGCAAAACGCCGCGTTCGCGCTCTATGTTATCGCGAGTTGCCTCATCGTTTAGGACGGAGCTGATCCAGGCCAAACGAGAATCGCTTTCACGCATTTGAATCCCGAGCGCCCCTTGAGCAGGAGCTGGAACAAACTGGTTTGCTGGAAGCACATGAACGTACAGGTCGGACAAATCAAGCTCTAAGCGCTCAATTCCGGCGCGCGCCAAAACTATAGCGTCGTAGGCTCCTGATCGAAGTTTTTCGACCCGGGTAGGAACATTGCCCCTTAACGGAACAATGTCTAAATCCGGTTGGAGCGTTTGCAGTTGAGCGCGCCTGCGATGAGAACTTGTTCCCACAATGGCTTTGCGCGAGATGCACAGCGGCGTGCGATCATCGCGTTTGGACCGGTGCATGATGAGGACATCTTCGACAGGCCCTCGGGCCGGGACGGCAGCGATGCATAGTCCTTCGGGGGAGGTCGTCTCGAGATCTTTGTGACTGTGCACGGCAATATCGATGCGATCTTCAAGTAGGGCTGATTCTATTTCTTTTGTGAAAAAGCCTTTTCCTTCCATTTTGTCAAAAGCAACATTTTGAATGCGGTCGCCTTGGGTAGAGATGATAATCAGCTCCACGGTTCCGCCGTGCTCTTCAATCTGTCTTTTCGTGAAATGGGCTTGCCACATCGCCAAGTCGCTTCCTCGTGTTCCGATGCGAAAATGAATCGGTTGAGAAGCCTGTGGATCGTGCAACGGATTGTCCATGACAGGGGCTGGAGGATCAGCTTACGATTGGCGCAGTTGATCGAGAACCGCTTTGCGAGCTAACTTCATAGGCACACCTACGTATTTCTTCTCCATGTATCCAACGATGCGTCCAATCAAATCCCGTGTTTCATCATCCAATCGGGACAAGTCTTGCGCGAAAATCTCTCCCAATGCGGTTTCGCGAATGGCTGAAATTGACGCTGGTAACTCCCGCATCGCTATTTCAACTTGGCGCTGTTGCAAGCGGCTTTGATACGCGGTGAGCGCTTCTTGAATGTGTTCTTCGCAGCTCGCGATGGCAGATTTTCGTACGGCGAGATTCGCGTCGATTTGAGTGTTCAAAACGGACAAGTCCACGACGTGTGTGTCAGGGCGCATCCGGAATACAGCGTCGGTATCTGACGGCAACCCAAGATCGAGGACATGGAGTGACCCGGACGGAATGATGCGCGCCTCTTCGCCACTGAGAATAGGCGATGTACTGCTCGTACAAATGACAATCGCCCGAGGACCACGCTTCAAATGGTGGGGCAAAGCGTCGAGCGTAGCCCATTTCCATTGGAATTCTGAAGCAAGCTGTTGCGCTGGCGATTCGGAACGATTCAGAATAGTCACATTGTGATACCCAGACTCCTTCATGAACCGGGCGACATTTCGGTTGGTTTGACTGGCACCAATCATTAAAATCAGAGCCTCTTTTTCAAGCCCCCATTCGGCCATACTCAACCAACCCAATGAATTGACGGAAACGGGTTTTGCCCCGATGGCCGTAGCAGTGAAAATACGTTTGGCTGTTTCGATGAGTAGGCGTCCGGTAATCCTCAAATGGTCTCCTGCAATCCGAATCTCTGTACTGCAATCAAAAGCCTCTCGCAGTTGCGTGATGATTTCGCGTTCACCCAATACCATGGATTCTAATCCACAGGCGACGCGCAGTAAATGCGTCATGGCCTCTTCTCCACGGTAACTTTTCACAGATGAAATCACTTGACCCAATTGTTGAGCATTCAAATGAAAAGCTTGGAGCAATCGATGCATCCTGCCCGTGCAAAAGTAGGTGGCATCAGAAAAAATAAATTCTACCCGGTTGCACGTAGAGAGATAGACCAACCCCTCCAATTCGAGCGCTGCTTTCCAGTCGACTAGTTGCGCTTGCTTGACAGCGGGGTCTAAATGCAATGCGCCAATCAATTCCAGAGGAACTGAGCGGAAGTCGATTGAGAGCACTTGAAGTGATGAAGGCTTCATGGTGCAAAGGTGCGTTGAAATGAAAGAGGAATGTGTCACTTTTCGGTCAATATTCGATTTATTGGACACAAAAAAGGCCCACGAAGGGCCTTTTTAATTGCAGTTGATTGCATTCAAC
>CAJWIF010000072.1 GCA_913041135.1 uncultured Flavobacteriales bacterium | reverse complement strand
TGAAAGCGTGCGGCGCAAGTGATTAAAAGCCTCCAAATGAACCGTAAGGACCCGGGCACCCAAGTCAGCAAAAGTCTTGAGGTAGCGATCTGGATCAACAATCATCAAGTGCACATCCAATGGTTTAGCAGCGTGCTTGGCCATGGCTTCTATCACAGGCATGCCAAAGCTGATGTTGGGGACAAAGACCCCGTCCATCACATCCAAGTGAAACCAGTCCGCCTCGGAGGCATTGATCATTTCCATATCGCGTTGCAAATTCGCGAAATCAGAAGCCAGCATCGACGGTGCGAGTAAATGTCCCATGAAGCAAAGGTGAGATTCCGCGCATTTCATTCACCTTTGTAGCATGGAGGACTTTTCCACAAGCAAAGCAGATGTTGTTCCGATTATCGGACTGACCGGAGGACTCGGCAGTGGGAAAACGACCGTGGGACAAATCTTCGAGTCCCTCGGAATCCCTCGATGGGACGCTGATGCCGCAGGGCATACCGTGTATCGCATGCACGCGGATCTCCGGAATCAAGTCTTGGAAAGGTTTGGCCAAGACCTCGCGGTCATGGAAGCCGGACATTGCGTAGACATTCACCGCGCATTGTTAGGGGAACGGGTATTCCAGGATTCAGAAGGGTTGGCCGCATTGAACCAATGGGTGCACCCGTTGATTCGAGATGCGTTCAAAACATGGATACAATCCCTCTCTCCTTCGCCCTATGTGATTCGAGAAGCCGCCATTTTGTTTGAAAGCGGGGCGCACCTTGACTGTCACCAAGTGATCACCGTTTCTGCACCCGTACCATTGCGTCTGGAGCGCGCGATGACGCGGTCAGGATTGACGCAAGAAAAAGCGTCGTTGCGCATGGAGCACCAGTGGACTGATGCTCAAAGAGAAGATTGCGCACAGCATCGCATTGACAACGGTTCTAAGGACTTGCTCATTCCACAGGCGATGGCTATTCACGCCACGCTGCTCGAACAGCTTCAATAACGAATACCCAATTTCTGCAGGATAAAGCCTGCCAACCAGGCCGGGCCGATCATGAGGAATTTCATGTCGTCAAAAAAGCTGGGTTTTTCGCCTTCAATCTTGTGCCCTATGAATTGTCCGATCCAAGCCACGGCAAATGCTACGAAATAATACCATCCCGCTGCGTCGCCAGTTTGAATATTGATCAGCTTCACTCCGTACAATGAACACGCAGCGATACCAGCCATGGTCATCGCCATGACGGAACTCAAGCGAATGAAAAAAACCAACCCTCCCAAAAGCAAGACTGTGCCAACATGCAAATAGGGAGCCCAACCGGCACCAAACAGCTCTGGAATGGGGATTTGGGAGAGCAGCCCTACCAGGGAGACGAAAATGGTAGGCACGCAAATCCAATGAAATAGTTTGTTGATCGGGTTTTGGTGGCTAACACCATAGGCATCGAGCCAATCTTGCATCGTTTTCATAACGTCCAATATGCAACGTTTACGCTTTAACTTCGACCCATGGAATGGGAAAACTGGCAACTATGGATAGCAGCGGCACTCGTGTTGCTGATTTGTGAAGTATTCGTCCCCGGATTCGTTTTGGCCTGTTTGGGCGTAGGCGCTTTCGGTGGTGCATTGGCTGCTAGCCTCGGGGCGGGATTCGCCATGCAACTCACTGTTGCAGCAGCAACAAGCCTGATCGCTTTTGTCTTTCTTCGCCCCTTGGCCTTACGGTTTGGATTCTCCGGACCCGAAACAGCAACGGGCGTCGAAGCCCTCATAGACAAGAAAGCCCGTGTCACCAAGGCGTTCGATCCTCAAACGGGACTCGGACGCTGTAAAATTGATGGCGACGATTGGCGATCCGAATTGGAAACGCCAGAAAATAACTTTCCCCCTGTAGGCTCGATGGTCCGCATCGTCCGTGTCGAAAGCAATACCCTCATCGTTCAAACCACCCCCAACTCATGACTGCCACAACTATTTTGGCCACATTCGTCTTTTTGCTGGCCGCTGTCATCATCATCAAAGGCGTTCGCATAGTCCGACAAAGTGAAGCCCTGGTCATTGAGAGACTTGGAAAATATCGCACCACGCTCGCTGCAGGAATCAACATCATCATTCCCATCGTCGATCGTCCCCGTGACATCGCTTGGCGCATGACGCTCGAATCTCAAGATGGTCGACAAATCACCCAATACAAGATGCGTGAGCGTGTTGACTTGCGAGAAACCGTTTTTGATTTCCCAAAACAAGGGGTGATCACCAAGGACAATGTGGTCACTGAGATCAATGCCCTGATTTACTTTCAAATCGTAGACCCGGTCAAGGCCGTGTATGAGATCAATAACCTTCCCAATGCCATTGAGAAGTTGACACAGACCACGTTGCGAAATATCATCGGGGAATTGGAGCTAGACGAATGTCTGAGCTCTCGGGACACCATCAACATGAAGCTACGGGCTATTCTCGACGAAGCCACCAACAAGTGGGGGGTCAAAGTCAACCGAGTGGAGTTGCAAGACATCAACCCTCCTGTGGACATCAAGGAAGCCATGGAGAAGCAGATGCGGGCCGAACGGACGCGTCGTGGACAAATCATTGAAGCCGAAGGCACCAAGCGGGCAGCAATTCTAGAAGCGGAAGGACAAAAAGGTGCAGAAATCAATCAAGCCGAAGGTCAGAAACAAGCCCGCATTCTTGAGGCTGAAGGAGAAGCCAAAGCACGATTGGCCATCGCTGAAGCTGAAGCCGAAGCCATTCGTCGCATCTCCATTGCGGTTGCAGACACCAAAGCCGACCCTACCCAATACTTGATTGCCGTGCGGTACATCGAGACTTTGGAGCAAATCTTGCGCGACGGCGGTGTCGGCAGCAAAACAGTCTTCATGCCATACGAAGCCAGTGGGCTCATGGGCAGTGTAGGTGGATTGAAAGAATTGCTCAACGCAACCAAAGACTAAGCACTCGGACTTGCTGGTACAAACCCATTTTCCGCGAAAGCTCACACACGCTCGTTACGACCAGTACCTCGCTTCTGGTTGGTTTCGCGGCTCAGTGATGCTCTACAAGATGGATTTACTGTGTGTAGATGCAGACGTTTTTTCTGTCGTCAACATTCGATTGGGGCTAAATCAGTATTCCATCAAAAAACGGCACCGAAAAATCAAGACTCGGGTCGAGAACCGCTTCACGATTACGTGCGGAGAAGTGATGCTTCGGGATGAGCACCAGCGGCTATACGAACAACATAAATCTCGTTTTAAGGGGTTCATTCATGCCACATTGGACGAGTACCTCCACGCTGGATTTCACTCAACCGTTTTTGACACGATGCAGATCTGCGTCTTCGATGGAGATCAGTTGATTGCAGCGTCCTACTTTGACTTGGGTGAACGCAGCATGGCCTCTTTGATTGGTATGTATGATGAAGCATACGCCGATTACAGCCTGGGCATTTATACCATGCTGAAAGAAATTGAGTTTGGCCAATCGACACATCGACGTTGGTATTATCCAGGCTATGTTTTGGATAAGCCCTCTTCGTTTGACTACAAGCTTCAATTGGGGAATATGGAATATTACACACCGAGTAAACGGTGGGGTTCCCATGTGAATTACGACCCCAAGCAAACGCTGGCCTTCGGACTTCGAAAAGCCATGAGTCGGTTGGAAAAAGCCTTGAAACAAGAAGGCATTCAGTTCCGTAAATGGCATTACCCCTATTTCAGCATGGGCTACATGCCGTTATGGAAAAACCGATTTCTGCACCTTCCTCTTGTATTTGAATTGGGGCATGATCACGAAGGATCCTTGATGATGGGCTTCTGCCCTGAATCACAGGAGTATTTGCTCTTGCGTGTCAATCCATGCCCTGATGAACAGCATTTTATCAATATGGAGCAAGCTTCAGAATACACGAATGGCGGAGTCTATCTGTCCCATTTGATGGAATACAGCGAACCCCATCATGCCTGTACCATTCCGGAAGCGTTGACCTTCCTGCACCATTGGAAAAACAGACCCCATACCCTCCCTCCCTCATGAAACTTGTTAGTTGGAACGTGAATGGCATCCGCGCCATTGTGAAAAAGAATTTTTCTGAAGACTTGAAATTGATGGCGCCTGATGTCATTGGGCTGCAAGAAACGAAGGCTCAAGATGACCAGGTTCGAGAGGCCTTGTTTGGACTCGATGGCGCTGAAGCCTATGAACTCTACTCCAGTTCTGCAATCAAAAAGGGCTATTCGGGAACCGCCATACTGACCAAGATTCCACCGATTGCTGTTCAGGCAGGGATTGGCGTTCCGCACTTGGATGAGGAAGGTCGCGTTTTACGGGCGGAATTCGAAGATTTTCATTTCATCACTGTTTACACGCCCAACTCATCATCTGCATTGAAGCGTTTGCCTTTTCGAAAAGAATGGGATGTGCGTTTTGCAGCGTATTTGAAGGAGCTTGATCAAAGCAAACCCATCATATGCTGTGGAGATCTGAATGTGGCACATCAGGATATTGATTTGGCTCGTCCAGCGGCGAATTACAACAAGACTCCGGGATACACGCAAGACGAAATCGATGGGATGACCCATTTATTGAACCACGTTGACCTGACAGACAGCTGGCGTGCAGCGCATCCAGAACAAGTGGGCTATAGCTGGTGGAGCTACCGCGGCGGCGCACGTGAGAAAAATGTAGGCTGGCGGTTAGATTACATGCTGGCAAGTAGCCGCTTGATGCCTCGCTTGAGTGAAAGTACGATTCACTCCGATGTTCACGGATCAGACCACTGTCCTGTGAGCATCAATTTACACGTGTAAATCAGGCCACCCCACCTGTCTATTTTACAGTAGACCAGTCCTTTCCGTCCCTTGCTTTGAGGTTATAATTTAAAACAAAAAGCATGAGGGGATGGAAAATACTGGGCGTCGTCTTGACCGCTTTGCCATGTTCAATGATTGGACAAAATGACTGTGTCGGGGATGTCAACAATGACATGACCGTGAATCTGTACGACATTTTACTTTTGTTGACACACTATGGCGATTCTTGTACAGTTGTGCAGCCTGTGCATGCAAGCATTCAAATTTCCGAGATTCATTACAACCCAAGCTCACTTCAAGGAAACGACAGTGACTGGGAGTTTCTGGAATTGCACAACCTTGAGACACACGCTGTGTCACTGTTCAACTGGTCCATGAACAGTGGAGTCACCAAAACGTTTGAAGAGCAAGACAGCATCCCCGCTCAAGGTTTCTTTGTGATTGCTCGCAATGCGGATTCTCTTCTCACCATGATGCCTCCCACAGTTCCCTGGTGCGAGTGGAATGGCGGACAGAGCCTGAACAATACAGGAGAAACCATAGTCCTTCGAAGGTGGGATGGTTCGCTTGCCGATCAGGTGATGTATGAGGACAGCGATGGCTGGATGACCGCTCCCGATGGAATGGGGCCAAGCCTCGAATGGATGGACACGGGACTTCCGAACGAAAGTGCTAGCTCTTGGGGCGCATCGTTTATTCTAGGCGGCACACCCGGAGCCTCCAATAGCATGTGGGGGTTGTCCGAACCAGAATGAATGAATTAATCCACGAGTTGCAGTCGCTGTATCTCTCCGTCTATCATTACCTCTAAGGTCTCTCCAACGATGAGGGTGACCATTGTACCGCCCGAATCAATTCGGATTTCCAATTGACGCCCTCGGAAAAGCATAGAAAATTGAAGCGCATTCCATTTTGCAGGCAACGCTCCTTTGAATTCCGGAACTCCATTGCGCACACGAAAGCCACCAAAGCCTTCTACGACAGACAACCACGTGCCGGCCATCGAGGTAATGTGCAACCCTTGGTACACCTCCTTGTTGTAGTCATCCAAGTCCAAACGCGCCGTACGCAAATAATGTGCATACGCTTCGTCCTTCTTTCCAAGCTTAGAAGCTAAAATGGCATGCACACAGGGCGACAAACTGGATTCGTGAACTGTTTTTGGCTCATAAAACGCATAATTCTGCTCGTGAACTTCCTGATTAAAATCATCCTGAAAAAAGTACATTCCTTGCAGGACATCCGCTTGCTTGATGAACACAGATCGCAGGATACGGTCCCAACTCCAGTGCTGGTTAATCGGGCGATGTTCTGCTGGGATATCTGATGCGGTTAGCTGCTCTTTATCCATAAAGCCGTCTTGCTGTAAAAAGACGCTAGAATTTTCCAACTGCGGCTGATACATTGCGGAAGCAACGGCCTTCCAACGCGTGACTTCACCCGTTGGATTGACTTGATACTCAGAACATAGTTTGCCCCATACTTCGGGCTCATTCTGCATCAATGCCGCTGCAGAATCAGCAGCATATTGCAAGCACCAGGCCGCCAAATAATTGGTATACCAATTGTTATTGACGTTGTTCTCGTATTCATTCGGACCGGTAACACCTAAGATCACGTATGCTCGCTTCGGCTCAGACCATTGCACACGTTGGGCCCAAAACCGTGCAACTCCAAGAATCACGGCAAAACCAGCTTCGGCCATATACGCTTGGTCTCCCGTGTAATTGATGTAGTTCCAAATAGCGTAAACCATCGCTCCGTTGCGGTGGATTTCCTCAAAGGTGATTTCCCACTCATTGTGGCATTCCTCGCCGTTCATCGTAACCATCGGGTACAATGCCGCTCCACAAGAAAACCCTAATTTCTCGGCATTCTCAATGGCACGATCCAAATGGTGGTAGCGATACAAAAGCAGCTGTTTGGCAACACCTTTCTCGTGCCCTGCCAAGAAAAAGGGCAGGCAGTAAGCTTCCGTATCCCAATAACTCGCACCACCATACTTCTCACCCGTAAAGCCCTTGGGACCAATGTTCAGTCTGGCGTCATCTCCTCGGTACGTCTGATTCAAATGAAAAATATTGAATCGAATGGCTTGCTGTGCACCCACATCGCCGTCGATCACAATATCTCCGTGATTCCAGATGGACATCCAAGCCTTTTTGTGTTCATCCAACAATGCCGGATACGTCCGTCCCTCCGCGTCTTTGGCAGCGACTTTTGCCGCTTCCAAGACCTGACCACGCATGTGATGCAGGGACGTTGCAATGCCAACAAATTTCTCTAACACCACCGTCTCTCCCACTTTTAACGACACGTTGTAAGCGACCACGCCAGCATGAGTTGAGGTGGAGTTGGACGACGGCAAGACTACCGTTTCTCCCTTCTCATGGATGGTGCGAACACCATTTCTCATGGCAGCAGCCGTTTCAAAGTGTGTCTTTTCCGTTTCATTGAGAACCGCGGCACTTCCGTCTTCCTGGGACTCTACTGAACGCATTTTCCAAAACGCATCGTCCCAATTGCTGTCTTCATTCTTCACGTCGGCATCAATACAAGGACGCAGCTCCACGTGCATATCACCTGAAACAGCCCGCACAGCATATCTTATGGCCGCAGTTTCTGGACTGTGCATTGAACAAAAGCGTTCCGACTCGACGACAATAGTGCACTGGTTTTGAAGGGTCACTTCAAATTTCCGCTTCAAGACGCCTTCGCGCATGTCCAATTCCCGATGGAACTGGTGCACTGTATACACGGCGTTTAAATCCACGCGCTCTCCGTCAACATAGAGGTCTATGGAAATCCAATTCGTAGCATTGAGAACTTTGGCAAAATATTCAGGATAGCCATTTTTCCACCAGCCTACACGTGTCTTATCTGGATAATAAACACCTGCCAAGTAGCTCCCTTGATGCGAATCGCCAGAATAGTGCTCTTCGAAATTCGCCCGCTGTCCAAATCGACCGTTGCCTATTGAAAATAGAGATTCGGAAGAACGGACAGATTCAGAATTCCATTCCGATTCAATCAGACACCACGGGTCATTCACCAATTTTGACATAAATTCAGCTGCATCACTTGTGAGTGAGCAAGTTCTGAATTTCAGACCAATTCAGGTCACCTAAACCTGAAACAACCGCATCGGCCTGTCCAAGTTCTTCTTTTCGACCAATGCCCAAAACACTAAAACCTCCCGAAATTGCTGCCTGAACGCCGGCTGAGGCATCCTCCAGAACGAGACATTCCTCAGGAAGAAGTCCCAAAGCATTGGCTCCCATCAAGAAAACTTCAGGGTCTGGCTTCGATAATGTTAGATGGTTTCCATCCACGATGGTATCAAACGCATCTAGCAAACCCAACTTGGAAAGAATCTGCTCTGCATTCTTGGAAGAAGAGCCCAAACCAATTTTGACGCCCAATACTTTCAGTTCATCGATCAAGGCGACGATTCCTGGCAAGGCATCTGACGGTTGAATTTGTGCGGCTAGCCCGAGGTAATGCGCATTCTTTTTCTCCATTAACCTCAGCTTGGTATTGGAATCCAACACCAAGTTTCCCTTCTGAAGAATGAACTCCAGACTATCTACGCGCGAAACCCCTTTGAGTTTTTCGTTGTCCGACTCATCAAACGCAACGCCCAATTCATCTGCCAACGTTCTCCATGCCACGAAATGATGCGAGGCTGTGTCAACGATGACTCCATCCAAATCAAATAGGCATCCTTTAAAGGTCATGCGATTAAGCTTGGTTTTCTGACAAGATATACTGAACGTGGTAAGAAGATAACCCGTCAATAGGACGCTTGATGATCTGACCTACTCGTATCCCTTCGCGCTCACACACGTGCCTCAGAACAGGTTGAAAATGATAGGCTACTGAGCCTACAAAGTGAACCGGCACATCCTTGTAATTGTCGTAACACTTAATGTGCGCGTCAACAAAAGCCTGGAAACCTTCTTCCAAAAGCGATATGATTTGCGGAACATCCTGGTGGCGACCAATGAACGTCATAAAAGAGGCCAAGAAAACATTGGCATTGGGCTCCTTGTACACCCGATTTACAATATCGTCTTTTGAGAACCCATAGGTATTCACAAAGTCTTCTTGGACCATTGGGTCCAATTTGTGGTACAAATGAGACGTGAGTAAGCGTTTTCCAAACCAAGAACCACTGGCTTCATCACCCAAGATATAAGCCAAGGCAGGAACAACTTCAGACGTTGTTTCACCGTCGAAAAAACACGAGTTGGATCCCGTGCCAATAATGCACGTAATCGCAGGTTCGCCCTCGTATGTGCTGTAAGCAGCTCCATCCAAATCATGCCCCACTAAAACAGTCGCATTCGGAAAAACCCGCTCCAATCCCTCACGAATTACAGCGCACAAGGACTCTGTGCTACTACCAGCGCCATAAAAGTAGACGCGATCAACGACAGAAGCCATCTCAACAGCGTCTGGGGTATCCATCATCACCTTTTCGACCAGGTTCGCGTCGTGGAAATAAGGATTGAACCCCATCGTGTTGAATTCCCCCAAAACCTGACCTTCGGCATCAATGGCCATCCAATCACACTTTGTAGATCCACTGTCAGCTATGAGAATATTCATCGTAATCGTATCAGGTTCAAAATCAATCCTCCCTCCTTCTTCTAAAATCAAATGCGTCCAACCAAGTCGGCAACCCGCGCGGCATAGCCCGCTTCATTGTCATACCAACCAAACACCTTTACAGTCGTTCCCGTTGCTAAGGTCAGGCCTGAATCAAAGATGCATGAGTGACCATTGCCGACGATATCGACAGATACAAGAGGATCTTCCGAATATTCAAGGATTCCCTTCATAGCACCTTGGGATGCGTGCTTCATTGCAGCATTGACCTCTGCCGCGGTAGCGGGCTTTTTCAAAATTGCCGTCAAATCTGTCACGGATCCTGTTGGAGTCGGCACACGAATGGCCAAGCCATCCAGACGACCTGCCAACTGTGGCAACACCAATCCCACAGCCTTCGCTGCTCCTGTTGATGTAGGAATCATGCTCAAGGCTGCAGCACGAGCGCGACGCAGGTCACTGTGTGGCGCATCTTGCAAACGTTGGTCTGCCGTATACGCGTGAATCGTCGTGATAAAGCCATGGTCAATTCCATATAAATCATCAAGAACCTTCGCCATTGGTGCCAAGCAATTCGTTGTGCAGGAAGCGTTGGATACGATGCGATCATCCGCAGTTAAGATGTTTTCATTGACCCCCAAAACAACGGTCTTCAAATCTCCCTTGGCCGGTGCACTGATGACCACCTTCCCAGCGCCTGCTTCCAAATGCAATCCCGCTTTTTCAGCGGTTGCAAAAACACCTGTGGACTCAACGACAACATCAACATTTAACGTGCTCCAAGGCAAATCAGCTGGATTTCTTTCTGCTGTAATATGAATCGTTTCGCCATTCACAACAAGGTGACCTCCTGAGACTGATACTTCACCTGCAAAACGGCCATGAACACTATCAAATTTTAGCAAATGAGCTAACGTGTTCACATCGGTCAAATCATTGATTCCGACAACACGGACCCCCTCACGGTCCAACAATTGCCGAAACGCCAAGCGACCAATTCTACCAAATCCGTTGATTGCAATGTTCTTCATAATCTTTTCAATAAATCGTTCAATTTCTTAAATGGAAAGAATGCGAGCAAGCCGCACCTCATCCTCTAATTCCTGTGTTTTATTTACAATGACTTCTTCAAAAGGAAAGTAAACCAATTGGTCATTGATGATGCCCGCCATGACATTGCGTTTGCCTGAAAGCAAGCCTTCTACAGCCGCAACGCCCAACTTGGAAGCCAGCAAACGGTCAAAACAACTCGGCTCTCCCCCCCTTTGCAAATGCCCTAAAACAGTAATTCGCGTATCATAGCGCTGATCCAAGTCATGCACCTTTTTCGCGATGTCATAGGCCCCACCTTCTTTGTGGCCTTCCGCCACAATCACAATCGAAGATGTCTTGTTAGACGCTTGTCCTCGGTCCAAAATATCGACAAGCTCTTGTATCGAAATATCTGTTTCCGGGGTCATAACAGCAACTGCACCGGTTGCAATACCTGCATGCAGCGCGATAAATCCACTGTCACGGCCCATCACCTCCACAAAAAACAACCGGTTGTGGCTGTCTGCCGTATCACGAATTTTATCGACGGCTTCAACGACTGTGTTGGTTGCCGTATCAAAACCGATGGTGAAGTCCGAACCGGAGAGATCGTTGTCAATCGTTCCTGGCAAACCAATGACAGGAAATCCCGTTTCTTTATAAAAATGCATCGCCCCCTCGAAGGTACCATTGCCTCCAATCACCACCAGCGCTTCCACATTGTGCTCCAATAGCTGTTGATGCGCCTTCCTTCGTCCCTCTTCCGTTCTGAATTCCTGACAACGTGCGGATTTCAAAATCGTGCCTCCACGTCCAAGAATTTTAGCCACAGATCGAACATGCAAGCGTTTGAAGTCACCTTGAATCAATCCTTGATATCCCTGAAACACTCCAACAGCTTCACATCCATGGTAAACAGCTGCTCGAACGACTGCTCGAATTGCAGCATTCATGCCAGGCGCATCGCCTCCTGAGGTTAAAACGGCAATTTTCTTCATGCTCTCGGTTCCTAAAGTATAGCCTGCACAGTTGTTGAGCAGTTGATACGGCGGGCGAATATACGTTGAGTTTAATTCCGAATCCAAGACTTAGTGTCATTAATACACATATCGAGCAAATTGGAGAGTAAAGATGTACTTTCGCTTTATGATGGAACACGACGCACTGCACATATCCGTTGATTGCGTAATCTTTGGTTATGACGACAGCGGATTGAAGATCCTGTTGATCAACCAACAGCTTCCAAAAA
>CAJWIF010000071.1 GCA_913041135.1 uncultured Flavobacteriales bacterium | reverse complement strand
TGAAGCCTTGTTGAAATCGACCAAGCATTGCTCGTTGGGCCAATTGACCGATGCTTTGTTTGAAGTGGGCGGCGCGTATCGACGTAACATGTAATGATACAAACCAAAGCGACCGCGGGCATCGCTTGGATGATCTCCGCCACGGTGTTGTACACCGCGGCCAATCTGTGTGTGAAATCATTGGCGCATTTACCGACGGAGGAATTGGTATTCTTGCGTTCTGCGACCTCATTGATTCTCGCCGGAAGCTGGTTGCTTTGGAAAGGCAAATCGTTGCTGGGCGTGAACCGCAAATGGCTGCTCATCCGAGGCATTTTTGGGACGATTGGCTTGGCGACCTTCTTTCATACCATCCGCTTCATTCCGCTCGCGAGCGCCACTGTGATCCAGTATTTGAGTCCCATTTTCACGGTGTTGTTGGCGGCGCGCTTTGATGGCCAGCGCGGCATGCGGCCCGTGCAATGGGTATTCTTTGGATTGGCATTTCTTGGGGTGTTGATGGTCAAAGGGTTTGACCCGCGCATTAGCTGGCTCTATTTAGGTCTCGGCATCACGAGTGCCATTTGTGCTGCCGTCGCTTACCTCGCCACCATGAAATGCCGCGACACAGACCATCCGGTGGGAGTCGTTATTTGGTTTCATTTGGTGGCTGTTCCCGTGACGGGAACGTGGACGGCGTTTACTTGGGTGCCGCCCGTAGGGCATGAATGGTTGTTGGCGCTCGCAGTTGGGGTATTGAGCATCCTCGCCCAAGTCGCCATGACGCATGCCTTGCATCGCGGTGAAGCCAATGTGGTCATGCCGTTTAAATACCTCGGAGCAATTCTCGCCTTTGTATTTGGGTTGCTGCTCTTTGATGAACGCCTCAATGCGTATGCCCTTGCCGGAATGACCTTGGTCATCGCCTCCTTGATCACCAACACGTTGTACAAGCGCTACCGCTCAAAGAAAATGGGCGCTCTGGTTTCATAAGCTGTTAGGCGCGATTCACGCGATGCTGCAATGCCCGTGCAGCCAACCAGGCTAACGGGACATAGCCCAACACATCGGTCACGACCATCCAAGTGGGCATGGGAATCATCATGGCATTGAGGATACCGCCGATGAGAAAGATAACTCCCATGGTGGCTCCAGGCCACACCTTCTTGGTCGGAGCGATGAACTGTGCCGTAAGAGCGCTCATCACAGTTCCTCCCCAATGCGAAAGCAACACCGAGATCTTGGGCGCCAAACCCAATCCCGTCATGAACGACTCCAATTCAACGGGATCTGTAGGAATCTTGCTTATGGCCGCTTCGGGAAATACAAATCCAGAGAGGTGATGCAATCCCATCATACTGTACATCCCCACCAAAGTCGCCGCTACAAATGCGACCACCCAAAGGAGAGTTTTAATTAACGTATTCATGAGCGGATTTAAATTATAGACTACAATAAGCCAAAGGATGACCTTCATCCCACACCATCTGCTGATATGCTTCTTGCAATTTCATGGTGATCGGTCCCATATCGTCGGAAGGACCAATGAGACGTCCATCCACTTCACGCATATGCGATAGCCCTCCCATCGTCCCTGTCGTAAAAGCTTCGTCGGCCGTGTATAGCTCTGTTAAAGACAGGTCGGCTTCGACTGCAGGGATTCCGATGCGTGCGGCAACGTCCAGCACCATAGACCGCGTCAAGCCGGGCAGGCAAGCCACGGGAAATGGCGTCATCAACACGCCTGAACGGACCACAAAAATATTGGTCGCATTGGTCTCTGCAATGAAGCCTCTTACATCCAACATGACGGCATCATCGACGCCCGCCACATTGGCTTCAATTTTCGCCAGTATGTTATTGAGCAGGTTGTTGTGGTGGATCTTGGAATCCAAGGTCTCAGGTGAATTGCGACGCGTGGAGGCTGTGACCAGCCGCGTGCCCTCATCACCGTAAACCATCCCTTTGTATTCCGGCAAAATAATCAAGGTCGATCCATGGACATTGAGCCGCGGATCCATTCCTGAGGTGCTCTTGAGTCCGCGCGATAAGGTCATTCTCGCGTGCACTCCATCGCACATGCCATTGGCCTCAAACGTGCGCAAAACGGCATCTACCACCTCATCCTCATCCGGAATGTCTACAAAGGCCAAAGCATGAGCTGAATCGCGCAGGCGACGGATGTGTTCCTTGAGTTGCAACACGCGACCATTTCGCACACGCAGTCCTTCCCACACGCCATCTCCCCCCTGAACAACACTATCGAGCACGCTCACCTTGGCATCTGCACGAGGGACCAATCCATCCACCCACACTAGGGTATTTTCGTTGCGCGGGTCAGGTTGATTGAATTTTGGCATGGTCAGTGGGAATGAGATTGCAATCTCTCAAAAATGGGTTGGACTTCCGCTAAAAGTTGAAGAAGATCTTGACTCCAATCCGAAATTTCAGGCAATGGTTGGTCGATTCTAGGGACTTCCCATCCTGCTGAAGCATGCACGCTTTGGTACCAATATTTCGCCCAGACACCATCTTCCGGTCGCGGTCCCGGTTCCCAGCACAACATGTTCGCATCCCATGGCAAGTCCAAGAACGTGCACAACCGCTTGAGTTGATTTTCGGGGTCTTTGATCAAGGCGTCCGAATCCACGACAAGCAAGGGAATCCCTTGTATTTTGCAGGTGTTCAGTAGGCGCGATTGGTGGTCGTAGCACACGTCCAATCGGGTAGGACTTTGGATGTGCTGTTGGTACGAGGCCAACACCCGAACGGGATCGCGCGTGAGGAGCACTTGCTTGTGCTGTGTGAAATCCGCTATCTCTTCCCAACCTTCCGTGTGGTTGGCCATGTGTTTCAGAAACAAATGGGGCGTTTGAAGGCGCTCGAATTGGGCTAAAATCGAGGGGCGATCGAGGGGCATCTTTGCCAACACCGCTTCGCGAGAAGGTCGCGATGCACCCGTATGCTCCAAGAAATGGCCAAATAACGGTTCGTCCATCACGCTCATGTCGCGGCGTTGCGCAAAACTGTACATCAGGGCTGTACTGCAATTGCGCGGACCGGACCACAGCGAGATGATCACGTGGTTGCGGTGGTTATCGGACGACAGAGATGGATCCTGTAAACAACTCCGGTGCCAAAGCATGCACGGATTGTACCGACAATCGATACATGTACTGTCCGTCACGAACAAAGTGATCACCACCTTGATGCTGGCCCAACCACGGTTCGTTCGGGTTGGTTGATTCAAACACCTTTTCTCCCCAGCGATTGGCAATCACCAAATGATACGAGCTGGCAATAAATGCATCCCCAACAGGTAAGAAGGCATCGTTCAAACCGTCATTGTTCGGGCTAAAGGCATTGGGAACGTACATCGCGAATTCGACCGGGCGGAAATAGGCAGTGATCTCGTCGTAAGATTCGATTGGGAATGTCACCGTCGTTGATTGCGCGTCAGGATTGGGATCAGTCAACAAACCATCCCAGTGGTCAAACTCCCAAAATTCAATGGGCGTCGCTTTGGCGTCGATCGGACCGTTGGACTCAATGCCTCCAGACCAGTAGCCTTGGGTCACGATTTGACCATTTTCAACACTCACTGAACCGGAACCGGCGGGCTCAACACGCACCACCAAATCCACGTGCTCGATGGCTTCGAAATGCGCAACGATGGTGTTGGATTCTGTCACGATGATATTGCCTGTCGGAGACGTCATCGAAGGACTCACTTCTGAGCCGGTGGTGGTCCATCCTGTAAAGACATGCCATTCATCGATGCCCACAGCTTGAACCGAATGCCCTCCAAAGTCAACCAACTCGGTTGCAGGGTAGGTCTCTAAAGACAGTCCGTCGAGCAAGATGTTTCCAGCCCCCGCGGGGTCCACATCGAAGACGATCTGCTGGGGTTCCGCAGAAGCAGCGAAATACGCCACGAGCGTGGCATTACCCGTTAAGGTAAAATCCAATGATGGATTGGTCGAATTGGCCAGAACGATGTCTCCATCGAGCACTTGCCAGAACAAAAACAACTCCCCCATGGATTCCAGCGCCTGCAACTCCATCGGAACACCTGAGAAATATGTCCCCTCCAACGGTGAGTCCTCCGGGCCAATTTCAATTGAATTGATTTGAACCTCTCCTTGCCCCTCAATCATGATGGTCAAAGAAACACTTACAACATCGTAGCAATCCTCAATGCCATCAATCAATGTCGCCTCGCAGCGCTCATCAATGAAATCGTGGATTTCCTGAACGTTGCCGACCCACTCATCATAATCCCCGCCCCAACGATCCATTTGACGGTCCATTTCCGGATCGATGACGTTGATCATGCTGTCGAGTACCGCGTGCATGTTGTCACAACTGAAGTGCGTATTGCTCAAATCCGCCCAACGATTGATGTACGTTGCCCAGAAATCCTCATTGTCCAAAAGCGCGTTGAAAATCGGAATGTGCCCTTGGCCTCCCGGGTTGTTCAAACTCTCCGGATTGCACGGGTCTGCATCCGGCCCTTGCGATGGAATACCGGTGTAATTGGCTCCGTGACCAAACGTGTTGTCCATGTCCCAAAGGGCATAACGCCAGCGCTTCGCATCCCCATCGGGATGGCGACCACGCCACCAAGCTGTATTCCAATTGAGCCAGTCTGCACAAACAACAAACGAATTCAGCAACACGTAATCGATGAGGCTCATGGTATTGAATACGCTTTCAACGTAATCGTAGTTGGCCGCATCCGACATGTCTTGGCCCGTGATAAAGCCCACAAGAGGGCCCCAATCCGCATCACTTCCGTACTCTACCCATGTCCCTCCCCACGTCTTGATGAAGTCAACAAAATGCCGGGGTTGGTCATAGTACTCGTCCGTGAAGTCAATGTCATCTACCTTTTCGCGGTACTCGTAAACACCCCAGTATTCTCCGTTGAGGTAAACGATGCAACTTTCGTTGGTCCGCTCATCAACCTTCAATCCGGCCAAATGACTCAGCGTCTGGACGTAAGCATCTCGGATGTGACCGCCCCCTGAAAATGGGTAGTTGTCATTGGCCGCTGCCTTGAAAATCAGTCGTTGGTATTCATCGCGGGATTTGACGTGAAACAATTCCGCTTCAATCGCATGGCTTTCCCCCATCTGGTCGCGCGACACATAGTCAAAGCCCTTTTGTGGGTAGGCGTTGGAATCGTTGCCGTGCTCGTTGGAGTCGCCTCCACCTTCGCACCAAAATGTGCCATCCGCGTTGAAGAATTCAATGTGTGCCGGCTCATCTGCTCCGCCTCCCCATCCGCCGGGCCAAACGCCGTCTTCTTGTTCATTGCCAGAAACCGAAACCACCAACATGGTGTGGCTATCTCCTCCTGTGAAGTACGTATTGGTCGATACATGGGAGTCGGTCATCGCTCCTGAAAGATCGATGCAACGTGCTCGGATCACCGTGGTAGCGTTCACTGAAATGGGGCCCGTGTACAATGCACTTGCAGCATTGGGCTCATAGCCATTGAGCGTGTACCGGATTTCATACCCTCCTGGCGCTGAGATGGCCACATTAGTTCCGGTGGCGTAGTACCCCGCGTCCACCTCGAATGTGGGTGTTGGAGCATACTCTGCAAACAACGAGCCTCCGACTCCAAACCCAGGCGTCGGGTCTGTGCACACCTTCCAAGCGCCCGCACTGCCATTGGCATCGCGTGTCCAGCTGTGGTCGGCTAAGGTTGGGGTCCAATCGACTCCAAACGTATAGGACTCCAACACGTTCTCGTTCTCATCCGAAAACACAACGGATTCATCCGCTGTTTGGGTCACCTTGAAATTCGTGTTCAAATTGCCTCCCACGTACAAATTACCGGGAATCTCTCCCTCACCCGAACAGATGACGAGCAGGTAGCCTCCTGCAGGCACAGTTGTTCCCGCAGGCAATTCAAACATGTCGACGTTGTCGACGTTGTCAGAAAGGAAGTAACCGCTGATATCGGCTGCGACATTTCCTTCGTTATAAAACTCCACGAAATCCTCGTTGTCTCCTCCAACACCTAACGTGTAGTTGGAAGCGGAAAATTCAGTGATGATTACTTGTGCATCGGCTTTGAAACAAAGCATTGCGAAAACAAGCGCAGGGATAAATGGTGAAAATCTTGGCATACTATAGGGAGTCAACAAATCTTTTTATTGAATGTTCAAGCGACCGGAATACGATACAATGTGGTCACCTGAGAGCGTATAGACATACGAGCCAGACTTCAAATCTCCTCGTGCTATGATGTGGGTATTGCCGGTAGCAATCTCCTCCCGCACAAGACGACCTGACGCGTCAGTAATCCGCAACACCAAATCTTGTCGGGTTGGGTTATCGAAACGAAGCGTTGCCGATTCCACCAAAGGATTCGGGTACAACATGGGCGCAGAAGCTTCCATGTTCTGGCTGACTCCGCTGGATACCACGCACCCGTTTTCAATCACGTGCAATGTGTTGTGGTATTCTGGGTTGACCACATCCGTGATCAAGTCGATGCACACCTCGTCTTCAATCGAAGTCCAGTACAAGCGCAAGAACGGCACGTAGTCATAGTGCTTTGGAAAGCTCATGTTGGTGTAAGACAATCCAATGACCTCGACGCCTCCAGGCACGAATTCCGGAGTGATCGGGAAGTCGATGGGATCTGCAATGCTATACGCTGAAGCGATACCCATACCGCTCATTGAGAGCTGGTAACCGACAATGCGGTTGTTGGGGTTCAATACGTGGATATCCAGGTATTGCTCTGTCCAGTTCACCGCACCGATGGTGAAGTGCACCGTATCAAATGGGTTGACAATGTGGTTGACCGGGAAGTTGCACTTATCATGAAACCCGGAGCTATCGGGATGCTGGTGCGCGGTGTTAAAATACTGGCATTGGGCCAAATATGCAGCATCAGCTACCGTGATGTCACCGTCCTGATCCACATCCGTACAAGGCAATGGTTCAATGTCGTCGCCGAGAATGTGCTCGACATAGCTAACCGCATCAGCATAATCTTGAGCGCCGTTGGCGTCCAAATCGCCCATCAGCGCTGAACCGTTGCAATCGCCGTTGCAATCCATCGTCGCCAATCCAAACATCTCTCCTGTGCAGTCTACATATTCTTGGCAGTCTTCATACTGCTCTAACAACAACTCGCCGCTGCTGCGGTCCAAGCCGATGCAAACCACCGCCCAGTTGTTATCGTAATCTGTTTCGTAATGTCCTAAGGCATCGGGAGCGCCGTCCCAATTGACCCGCACGACCAATTGGTATTGGCCATCCGGAATACCGGTTACATCAACCCATTGGCAAGACAAACCAGAACCGTAAATGTCACCGCAATGCGCTGAGATCCCCATGGTAGAGCATCCGTATTGGGCCGTTCCTCCATCGCTGCACTCCAAGTCCATCACACAGAATCCGTTTTTAAAGCCAATGGGCAACGACTCACCATCCATGGTGAACATCGTGTATTCTGCATAGCCGTCATAATGCCAGTGGTTGTGGCAATCGCCCCACTCAAATTGTTGAGTACCTGAGTTATTGGACGTTTGACCAATGTAATAGTCGATGTCACCAATGTTTTTGATGTGGGTGGTGAAACGGATCAATTCACGCGTACCATACCCGTTGAGGCAGCCTTCGACGATGTAACAATCCGACTCAGCAACTTCCATTGTGGACGCATACAGACTGCTGGTGATTGCCGATTCCAAGACCATCAAATCCGGCCCCGTGCACAACGGATCACCCGGGTACAGGCAATCTCCGCTGTCCACTTCTGCAAACGGACTGAAGTTGCAAGCAGTCTCATCCATGCATCCCGTGGGAGGGCCGAGAAAGTCAAACTCCCAATCGAAGCCCGTTGAACACGGACCGGTCAAGGTTTCTACCTGCAATTCCAAATCAAAACTAATGTCCGAACTGGTCGTGTTGATTTGATGGATTTCCACCGCCACCACGTTGGTTCCATTGAGCAAATTCAATGCAACAGGATACTCATTGAGGAGGGTTTCGTTGTTGCCCAGCATTTCCGCAGAGGCGAACGTATTGGCAGCGATTGGGCCTTCCGGCATATTGCTTCGTTGGATCTCTTGCCCATTCAGGTAAACCACCGCACCATCGTCGCGACGTAAGCGCAATAAGCCGTTCAAGTTGCTGTCCGACTCACCATCGTATTCAAACGCGTGACGGAAATAGGTTGTGGTGTGCTTGTTGGCGGCATCATCGCCGTAGCTCACGACCGTGGACTCATCTCCATCTCCGTAACCCAATTCAGCATTGCCTGAAGCCCAGCTCACGTCATCGAAATCACTCGCCAACCAGCTGGTGCCTAAATCTTCTCCGGAGTCCAAATACTTCCAATTGGATTCCAGCCCCACGAGTCCGGCGTATTCAGCGTCGCCCAATCCCATTCGAATCCAGTACGAAACCCCGCCTTCCAGCAGCACCGTCAAATTGGCCTGCTCACCACATCCGCCCTCTTCATCATCATAATAAATGGACCCTTCGTTTGTATTGTCAAAGTTACCCATGTTGCAATAATCATAGACCCATAAGCGCGTATCGCATTCGACATCGCAAGTGGACATCAGATACATGCCGTTAGCTGGAGGCGTAAAAAGGTACCAGGCGTTGCTCGCGTCTTGAGCAATCGTACCGTAATCTTCATCGGACAAATCCAATGCATCATTGCACGTAGCTCCCGGTGAACAGTTGAAACTGATGGACTCACCGTATCCGTAACTCCCACCTGAGGCAATCTCTACGCCATTCTCATAAATCCAGTAGCCTCCTGGATCAAAAATTCCATCTCCGTAGGAATCGTATGCATTGAAGACAAAACAGGGGTCTTCAATGGACGCGTCAAAACAAATGACATCTCCTAAAGAATCTCCTTCTGCGAGGAGGTTGCCCTCGTATTCCAAGGTCCAGGAAATCTCATTGGGGTAGCCATCGGCTACAATCAAGACTTCAATCGATGTCTCACCTTCGGCACATTGCGCAGAGAGATTCGAAACACTCAAAGAAAGCACGCCCACGATAAAAGTAAGGGCGAGAAAAGAAAAGCGACGACTTGGCATAATGGCTTCAATTTGCATAAAAAAAAAACAGGTGTGGGCAAGATACAACAACCTGCTGCAGTGGTAACTCGTGCCCGCACAATAGGGTTGCATAGCCTCATTTAAACTAATAAAAGTCCTTGCGCGAGGCATGGAATCATCCTATTTTTGCGGCATGTCAAATGAACATTCACACGGCCACGATGCCGAACCCGAACAAAACGAGATCGGCGGACCTGTAGTCTTTGCCCTCTTTCTCTTTGCCCTGGTGATCATCGTCATTTCGTTCTTGGCCTGAGTCAGGCCTGCGAACACCCCCCGCGATCAGCGCACCAAATCCATCTCATCAATGAGGTGATGCGCTCCTGCGTATACATCCGTGATCCACAATACGTAACGGATGTCCACCATAATGTTGCGGCATCGGTTCTCATCGAACAAGATGTCACTCATCGTCGACTCCCATGAACGGTCGAAGTTGATGCCCACCAAGTATCCATCGCCATCGATGGCAGGAGATCCTGAATTGCCTCCTGTGGTATGGTTTGATCCGGTGAAGCAAACGGGAAGCTCGCCTTGCGCATCCGCATAATCGCCCCAATTCCCTTCACGTAAAGCGCCGACCAGGTCTTCTGGCAAATCAAAGTCGGGGTCTCCCGGAACGTACTTCTGAAGAATTCCTTTGGCCGTACTGAAGGGCTTGTACTCCATGCCGTCATACGGTGAAGAGCCTTCTACTTTTCCGTACGTCAAACGCATGGTGCTGTTGGCATCCGGAAAAAACGCACGTTCCGGAAAGAGCGTTCGCAGTCCTTGGGTGTATTGGCCCGTGAGCGCATCCAATTGCGTCTTGGTGGTGCGGTATTCTGTAGCGACCTGCTCAAAATAAGCGGATCGCAAGGCGTTGATCAAGACATACAGGGGATCTTTTTGAAGTTTTGAAAACCCCTTGGCTTGCCCCTTGTCCAACAACGCTTCCAGCGCTTCGCGGTCGGCAAAGACCGACTTGGCATAAAGCGACCGAGCGAACTCGGTGCCATTTCCATCAAAACCCTTCAAGGCTTCTGGGCACAAATCGGGATGAATGGCCGCGACATAGGGCGACAAAAGCGCCGCCAATATGGCTTCATCCACCTGCGCGTCGTAGTGCCGGAAATGACCCGTTATGAGTTCGCGACTTTGAGACAACTGACCCTCAAGTTTTCCGGCTTCTTCGAGCGACTCCCACCCTTCAATGAGCGGTTTGAAACCAAGCGCAAAATTCAGCGCATCGGGACCGTAATAAACCAATTCGATGAACAAACTCCGGGCTTCTTTTAGCGGAAAATGGACTTCGTTTTGCTCGGCGATGTCAGCGAACAAGTTGGCCCATTCGGCATGGCCCGACTCGAGCGCTCGCCGATTGAATTCTGCTTCCAGTTCTGCTTTTTTGCCTAAGGCATCCAACTCCAAAAGCCCTTTGTTTTGGCCGATCCATTTTTTCCAGGCATTGGCTACCGAGCTTTGCTTGTCCGCATAGGCAATTTTCATGGCAGGCGACTCCGATCGTGCCGCGTTGATGACCTTCAGTGAGGCGTCTCGCATGGCAATGCGCATGGGGTTGAGTCGACTCACCACGTGGTCAACGGCATCGCGTGTCAGGTACTGTTCTGTTGTCCCCGGAAACCCGAAAACCATCATGAAATCCCCATCTTCCACCCCACCAATGTTCACCGGAAAATGATGCGCCGGTTGGTACGGGACATTGCTCTCATCGTAATCCGCTGGATCGTTATCAGCGTTGGCATAGATGCGGAACATGCTAAAATCCCCCGTGTGACGTGGCCACACCCAGTTGTCTGTGTCGCCGCCAAATTTCCCCACCGCTGAGGGCGGTGCTCCGACGAGCCGCACATCCCGATAGGTTCGGGTGGTGATCAGGTAGTGGCTGTTGCCAAAATCAAAGGCGACTACGCTGCCCTCCAAATCAGTACCTGCAATGGCAGCTTCGATTAATTGTTGCTTGGCCGCTTCGAGGTCTTCAGCTCCCAACAGCGCGTACGTCACGTCCACGATTTGGTCAATGAATGTGGCAACAAGATTTGGATTAATAAGTTCTTCCTCACGGCTCATGGCCCAAAACCCATCGGTTAGGTAATCATTTTCGACCGTACTGTGGAATGCAATTTGTCCAAAACCACAGTGGTGATTGGTCAACAACAACCCTTGAGAACTGATCATTTCAGCGGTGCAGCCGCCATTGAAATGAACCACCGCATCCTTCAGGCTACCTGTGTTAATGCTGTATATGTCTTCCGCTGAGAGATGCATGCCCATAGATTGCATATCGCCTTCTACCGCTTGCAATAACGTGGGAATCCACATGCCTTCTTTGGCGTGGGACTGCAATGCGGTGGCGCAGGTCAATGCGCACAGCGCGAATCGAAAAACAAGTGCGTTCGATGAATTCAAGGTCATGTGGCGATTTTTATCGTTTGATGAAGCAAGATAACGACAGAGCGTTGCAACCGGCATCTGCGGAACTTAGCTTTGGCAAACGTAGACTGATTTCCGTATTGACCCGACCACCATGATTGACTTCCGTTCCGACACCCTGACCCGCCCCACTTCAGCCATGCTTCAAGCCATGCACAACGCACCGACCGGTGACGATGTCTTTGCTGAAGATCCAAGCGCGGTAGCGCTTCAGGAGCGCTGCGCTGATCTTTTCGGTCACGAAGCTGCTTTGTTTTGCCCATCGGGCACGATGACCAATCAAATTGCCATCAATGTCCACGTGCGGCCGGGCGACGAAGTTATTTGCGATCGGTTGTCCCACATATACAACTATGAAGGCGGTGG
>CAJWIF010000070.1 GCA_913041135.1 uncultured Flavobacteriales bacterium | reverse complement strand
CAATGGAGGCTGGAACGTGATCATGTCCAATCCGCCCTATATCCCGGTTTCGGAGAAGGAGACCATGGAAGACCGTGTGGTTTTACACGAGCCTGCCGACGCGTTATTCGTTGCTGACAACGATCCGCTGTGCTTTTACAGCGCCATCGCGGTAGGATGCATGAGTGGGGCGTGGTTACATGATGCTGGCTGGCTGGGCTTTGAATGCCATCGCGACCATGCGGATGGAGTGGCTTCGTTATTGTCTGCTCAAAGCGGTTGGAGAACCATTCAAATAATCACTGACCTGCAAGGAGCTCCGCGCATGGTAGTGGCCCAAAAAGACTGAAACAGTCAGTCGTTTTCGGGTGTGAGCTGAATCATAAGCGCTTCTTGAATCAGATGTGCGGGTATAGCAAATCCAATGCCTTCCACGCCCATGCCGAGCACTTTTTCATTGACAATTCCAATCAATGTCCCGTCTGTATGGACAAGAGCTCCGCCACTATTTCCCGGGCTAATGCTGACGTCCGTTTGAATCAGAGTGCGTTCACCATCTTTTCGCTTACCTGAAATGATGCCTTTGGTGACTGAAGCGCCCAAGTCAATGTCGTAAGGTGTTCCCATGGCAAAGGTTTCCTCACCGACATCAATGGATTCATCTAAGCTGATAAAGAAAGGCTGGAGTCCAACGGTGTCCACGTGGAGTAGTGCCAAATCATAGATGGGATGGAAACGGACGATGGATGCGGGCAAAGCCTGTCCATTGTCAAAATAAACGGTGTAATCCAAGGTCGGATCGGATACCACATGGTGGTTGGTCACGATGTACCCGTCGGACGAAAGAATGCATCCACTTCCGTGACCATCTGCGGCATCAATCGTAACGACAGAAGCCAATGCTTTTGAAATCTTCCCAGCGGGAGCATTGGCTGGGCGCAGAGAAATCGGTGTCCAATCCGATTTCCATCGTTCCTCCAGATTCTCCAGTTTGCGCATGTTTTCGTTGAGCAGCGGATGCTCTATGGCCAAGAACATGGATTCGGTCAATGTTTCTGAAATCAAATCCCGGTCAAATCCCGGGTTGGAAAAATTGTACAACGCCCAATTGGATTTGCGTTCAATGTGAATCGTATCGGTTTTCATGCCGTATGCGTTGTGCACCCACCATTCCGTATTCAGATGATAACTAACCACATTTTGCACCCGGTTTTCTTTGACTTGAGTCAGTTGTCCTGAAATCAGAATCGATTCGTCATGTTGAAACATACCGTCCAACACATCCGATTGAAAACCTTGTTCGCTGAGAGCAGTGGTCAGGTCCTCGTCCAAATTCGAGTAGGGGATGTCAACGGCTTCATCCGATGCGCTCACGAATTCAATCCGATCTTCAGAATACTCTCTCATGTCTTGGAAGTATTGCCAAGAATGCCCTCCTTCAGGGATGTGCATGTGAAACCCTTCAATGCGGACCATGGGGTCATCGGGACCAGCTACGGGCATGCCTCGAAGCGGTGCAATGCGATAATATCGAGCAAACACCTTTTTGGGCGGCGTAAACAGACCGATGGCATTTAAAAAACCTGTAAAGAATCCGACGCCTGCCACTACGTTTCGATTCTCTTGTGAAATACCAGCTGCAGCGGTTGCGGCACCTCCAATGGTCAAGGATAAATCCAATAATTTCCAAGGGTTGGCAAAATCCGCAAAGAGCGGCGTTACCATGGGATAGTGTCCGTCCTTTTCCGCGCGGACTAGATGAACTGCTTCGCTATTGTCTAACTTGATGACGACCGAGTCTGTGCCTTCGGGTTGGTAGTGAAAACCTTCCTCCCAAGTCCAGGCATCGCTACTGATGAGGACATTGTCTCCTTGGTCAACGACAAAACGTGCCTTCGTGTTGAAATTCAAAGCGGAACACCCGGATAGTCCAAAAAACAGCACAAACAAACCTCCGCAAGCAATCCATGTAGCGGTACGGTGCAATCCAAAAAGAGGTTTGCTCAGCATAGAGAACAAAGTAAGCATGGATTCAAAAACGCTTGAATGAAGCAGTGCAGGGTTATCAGCTTCGATTGTGGATTTCTTCCTTGCATTTACTCTCCCGAATGAAGCATTGCCTCAGCGCTGTTTTCTAAATTTAAGGCATGTCCCAAAATCCCCAGGATAGCGAATCTAAACGAAGTCAATTGGACTTTTTGCGGGGAGAACTGCACGCGCACAATCACCGGTATTATGTTTTGGCATCCCCAATCATCAGTGATCGGGAATTTGACCAAATGATGGAAGCGTTGATGTGCCTTGAGGCGGAGCATCCTGAATGGGCTGACCCCAACTCTCCGTCGCAACGTGTCGGAGGAGATCTCGCGGATGGTTTTGAAAAAGTTCCTCATCGTGAACCCATGCTGTCGCTGTCCAACAGTTACAATGAACAGGACATTGCGGAATGGGCCGAACGTGTTGATCGCCTGCTAGAAGGGGATTCGGTAGAATGGGTAATGGAATTGAAGTACGATGGCGTGGCGATCAGTCTGACGTATGAAAAGGGCAAGTTGGTCCAAGCGTTGACTCGAGGCGACGGGGATGTTGGAGAGGACATCACGGCCAATGTTCGGACCATACGAACGTTGCCGTTGGTGCTGCTGGGAGAGGTGCCCGATGTGTTTGAAATCAGAGGAGAGATTTTCTTTCCATGGCCAGCATTTGAGGCTTTGAACCGGAGCCAGTCGGCCAAAGGAAAGGAGCTTTTTGCCAATCCAAGAAACACAGCGGCTGGGACTTTGAAAAGTCAAGACAGCAGAGTAGCAGCCCAACGCGGTCTGGATTGCTTGCTTTATGGGGTCATGCAGCAAGCAGCCGTCCACACCCATCTGGATTCGGTTCAGTGGGCAGGAGCCTTGGGTTTTCCCGTACCAAAGTCGGATGAACGCATGCTGGAGACTACCCGAGATATTCAAGGGATTCTGGACTTCATCGCCCATTGGAATGTTGCCCGAAAGGAATTGCCATTTGCGACTGATGGTGTCGTCATTAAAGTGAACGATTTTGCACAACAGCGTGAATTGGGCACTACAGCCAAGTCGCCTCGTTGGGCCATTGCCTACAAATTTGAATCGGAACAGGTCACCACCCTGCTCGAGGACATTGCATACCAAGTAGGGAGAACAGGGGCGATTACGCCTGTGGCAGTTTTGGAGCCTGTATTGGTTGCAGGCACTACCGTCAGCAGAGCCTCGTTGCACAATGCGGACCAGATCGCCTTGCTCGACGTGCGCATTGGAGATGTTGTACAAGTGGAGAAAGGCGGGGAAATCATTCCGAAAGTTGTTGGAGTGGATCTGGGACTGCGTCCGGTGGATAGCTTACCGGTGCACTACATTACACACTGTCCGGAGTGCGCGTCTCCACTGATTCGTAAGGAGGGAGAGGCCAAACATTACTGCACCAACACGCTGGATTGCCCACCTCAAATTCGAGGCAGAATCGAGCATTTTGTCAGCCGAAAAGCGATGAACATCGACGGGCTCGGTCCGGAAATTATTGATTTGCTCGTAAGACGAGGAGGGGTGTCGAACGTCGCTGATTTGATTGATTTGCGGATTCGAGCCGATGAAAACTGGCGGCGGAATACGGTCTTATACAAGTCGACGGACACATCACCGAAAGGAGCAGACCTTCGGGTGCATCATGTGCATGCTTTAACCAATTGGTTTCATCGCACGGCAGGTGGTCAACGAGCGAGTAATCCCGATCAACTTCACATTGCTAAGGGGGTCGTCGAGGCATTCTGTTCGACCCTTGAAGAGCGTGCATGGGAAGTTGGATTTGACGTAAAACTGCCCAATGTCATTGGGTTTTCTTGGCCGCAAGATGGGATGGATTGGAGAGTTTGCTTGGAGATGGCCTTGTTTTCTCATCCACATCAATTGGCGATCCTGGAACGTGCAAAGCATCTTTCTTTTCCCGATGAATTACTGGAAGGACCGGAAGCGTTAGTTTGGGAAGTTGATGGGTGGGGCATGCAAGAGGTTGATTGGTATGCCTTAAAGAGCTTTCTGCATCGGTTGACGTCAAGAACACGCCAACGTTTGGGAAGTATAGAACTGAGCAACTTGGTGCGTGCTTTGGAAGGAGCGTCGAACCGCTCTTTCAATCAACTGCTTTATGCGCTTGGCATTCGCCATGTAGGGGTGGAAACGGCGGAGATGCTTTCACAGCATTTTCACAATGTAACGGCACTCGGGCAAGCGGATGAGGCTGCAATTGCTGCAATTCACGGTGTTGGACCTGAGATAGCTCGGAGTGTCTGTGCGTCATTCGGAGATCCGTATTTCTTGGAAGTACTGCACCGATTGCAGGAGTTGGGCTTACAATTTGAGCTTTCTGAAGAGGATGCTACCGAGCGAGGTTATGCACTGGCAGGCCAAACGTTTGTCATCACAGGAACGCATCCCGTATCACGGGAATCACTGGCTTACATCATCCGTAATGAAGGCGGAAAAGTGGTGGGTTCAGTTAGCAAAAAGACCCACTACCTTGTGGCAGGAGAAAAGGCGGGGTCTAAACTTTCAAAAGCGGAAGAATTGGGGGTCAGTATTTTGGATCATGCGAGTTTGCTTGCGTTGATTGATCAATCGCCGTCAATTAGCGACACAGAATCAAAGGAGAATTAATTCAAACGAACACATGGGGAGGAATCGATTTGTAGCGCTTGATTTGGAATGTGCCACAAGTGACGTTGGGAACATCTGTGAGATTGGTCTAGTCGTCATGGAAGATGGAATGGAAGTGTCGAAGTTTCGTTCTTTGGTGCGTCCTGTTGTTGAGGCTTTTGGCGATTGGCAACGATGGAATTTCTCCTACAATCTTCAAGATACCCTTGCGGCGCCTACATTTCCTGAGATATGGCAAACCGTGCAACCGATGTTGAAAGACAGTCCGCTGGTTGCGCACAATGCCTCGATGGTGGAATGCAAGCATTTAGCCGCCGCATTCGTGCACCACGACTTACTCGACGAAGACAAACCCATTATGTTTTGCACGTTGGATTTGGCGCGCAGGGGGTGGCCAGATTTGGAAAAACACGGGATTAAATCGGTCGCCAAGCACTTTCAATGGAATTTGGATCACCACAATCCAGAGAGCGATGCCCGCGTGTGCGCTTCCATTGTAACCGAAGTCATGAAGGACCGTGATTTTGATTCATGGCAATCATTGGTAGACGGCATGCAGTGGCAAAAGCACGGACTCAATACACAGGGCGTGCACCCTTTGAAGACGAAAGAGCGCAAACAAGTGCGCCGGAAGAAAACCCATGACGACTATGCCAAGGAGTTGGTCAGTTGGGAACCGACAACGGAATTGCAGCAGCTCATTCCAGGACAACGGTTTATTCTTAGTGGATTTTCACCAAAAAAGAAAAGAGCATTGCAGCAAGAGGCAATCAGTAAGGGTTTGATCTACAAACGGTACATTTCTCCAGGACTCGATTTGCTCGTAGCCGATGAGAAAATGGGCGCAGCGAAGTACGAACGTTGCAAGAACCAGTCTGTTCCTATTTGGTCTGAAAATGCTTTTGTGGATGCATTGGAACAGCTTCCGCTGCAAGGGGAACAAGGCTGATCGGTGCGGTTAACGCATTAAATGAAGCTCTCCATTTAGGGTGCCACGTTGTTCTCCTCCGCAAAGGATGAGGTAGGACATCTTAACGTAATACACCCCTTCCGTCACCGGTTCGCCGTTGATTCGGCCATCCCACTCTACGGGTTTCCCATCATGCGTATAGACCGCATTGCCCCATCGATTGAAAATACTCAACTGATAGCGGTCGACAATGGAGAGAAGTGGGAACTCGGGGTCGTTGGCTAAAAATGGCCGGAACCGCTCGTTTGTTCCATCGCCGTTTGGAGAAAACACATTCGGAAGCGTCGTTGAACTTGCATCAACAAACGCTTCGGGATCTTGGTACACAAAAACAGAATCTGAACTGGAACAGCCATTTTCTTCGAATGCAACATTCAAGACGTAAGTTCCGGGTAGATATGCGATTGGGTTGAGCGGGTCGACGGCATTGAGGCTGCCAACATTCCAAGTCCAATCGAACACCGCTGTGTAGTTTTCAGGAGTGATGAGGATGTCATATATCGAGGCAGCAGGAGAAGCGCATGTGATGGTGTCAGACCAACCAGCTTCTACCAGGGGTTCGGTGAAATCGGCTTCGAGGACCAAGGTTGTTTCCATGTCGCACCCATTGGAGGGGTTGGTCGAGGTGACGCTCCAAGCTCCAGGAGTTGAAGTCCCGAGAACGAAGGGTTCCGTTGACCAATACCAATTCGCATCCGATGGAATGGTCCATTCCAAGAGCGCATCGGCCGCTGCTGTCGCCGTGATTTCTAAAACTTCAGTGGTGCAATCCAACTGCGCACCGGAAGACGATAACGTCACGTCCAACGTAGTGAAATCAGAAGTGATGTCCACACTGATCTCATCGATGCAAACCCCATCATCACTGGTCACAACCAACGTATAGATTCCCGGGGAATCTACGGTCGCATTGGGTCCTAGGTTGGACACGAAGTTCCCCAAGCCATCGCTCTGCCAGTCGTAAGAAACGCCATTTGGAAAGTTGGATGCACCGAACAATTCAATTTGTGAGATATCGCATGTGATGGTCGTGCCTTCCGAGGTTTCAGCTGAGGCAACGAGGGGCTCTACAAATACAAAGACAGAATCGGTGATTTCCGCATCGCAAAACCCTGCGTACGTAACCGTATACGCCATGCTTGAATCAGGAGTGCACAGGGTTGTTGCGTCATTGGGGTTTGAGAGAAAAGTAGGCGGGTCCCAAGTGTAAGTGGCATTCGGAGCTCCAACAACATTGAGTTCAACGGATGCGCCGGGACAGATGACCGTTTCAGGACCTGTTGCGATGATGTTCTCGGAGAGACAGACACTTTGGGTGTTGAAGGACCCCCCAGTACTCCCTGTAAACCCCCAGTAAACGAGGGTCTGTCCATTGAAAATATCGGCAACTAAGTCAATCTGTGCAGCCAACCGCAAAGAGCAGTCAAAATAGACAGCGATAATCTGTGTGACCGGATCCCACGTGATTTTGACAGGATGATCAGCCCCGTCTTCGATGTTGATGTTCTCTAGGCTTGCTTGAACTGGACCACCTAAACCTGTCGGTGGCGCGTGGTTGACGGATCCATCAGAAATAAACCCGATGTGATCTTGGATTAGATCACCGTATTGACCGTTGTTCCACGTGTCAAATTCAACGCCAAAACTAGGGTCAAACCCATTGAATCCTAACGCTCCTCCGCTTTGTCCCAAAGCATCCGTTCCGACATCTTGCAAGACGAAAACCATGCCGTCTGCACCGGTGGCATCGATCGTTCCGAAATTCATGGTAAAGGACAATTCAAAGGGGGACTCCAAGTCGATGAATTCACCGTTCCAAACGGTTCCGTTTTGGTTGCTTTGCGTTGTCGTTAATTGATAACAGTCTCCTTCAATGGACGATGCTGTTCCATTGAGAAAATAGGCTTGACCACTATGGTCTTTGGATGCCAGCAGACTGCAGCTGAGGACCAACGCGACTCTACTCCAACGGGCGAGATGAATGAAAAATGTTACCAGGAGGTCTCTTGGACGCGTCATGCTCCGAAAATTACAACCTACAGAAGGGGAATGAGGCCTTTTAACAGATGAGGTTTGCACAGCGTTGAGTCATTTGTGTTCAAAAAGCCACGTGATTTTCCTGTCTGAATTGCGCGTTCATCTGATTTCTAATCGAATCAAATAATTGGGAACGTCGTGATGCTTCAAGAAAGGGCGTCCTGCTCTGAGGACCATGCAACGATTCCGCTTTTCTTGCAGTTCTTTGTTTGAAACAAAGCTGTCATAGATTTTGAATAGGAAAGTAAACCGCTTGCTGTTTGTCGTCTTCAGTATACTGATAGTAGGGAATGCCTGGGGTCAAAGAACCTGTGGTACTGATTCTGTTCATGCTCATATGATGGGGCTTCCTGGTTATGATCGAGCGTATACTGATCGCCTGGATGCGGTAAACGCGGCTGCAACGAATCGCCTCGAGTGCGATGTCCCGTTGCTGATTCCTGTGGCCGTGCATTTTCAAAGTACAGGGATTCCAATCGACTGTGCCATTGAAATGGCTGTATCCCAAGTCCAAACCCTCAATGAGGATTTCGCTGCGACGAATGGAGATTTGGCGGAATGGGTGGAATCACAACCGACGATCTGGCCTTCCATTGACCATGGTGAATCCTGCATTAGCTTTTGTTTGGCGACGTTGGATCATCCAGATGGATTCGGATTGGACGAAGGTGACTATGCTGTGACATTGGATCAGACGACGGGAGATAGCGATGCTTCTTGGTCTGGTTATCTCAACTTTTTTGTACGCACCCTAGGAGGAGGGACATTGGGCTATTCCCCATTGGGAGGCAATGGCTCAGGGGATGGAGTGATCTGTGACCCGCAATACTTTGGGAGTGTTACGTGCGGAGGAAATACAATCAGTGGAACGTTTGACATGGGGCGAACGATCACACACGAAGTGGGACATTATTTGTTTTTGGAACATCCTTGGGGTGGAGGAGGCTGTGCAGGTGACGATTTTGTTGCCGACACGCCCGCTACAGATGGTCCTCAATTTGGGTGTCCCAGTGGCCAGAACATTGTGAATTGCACGGCTCCCATTTTATGGCCGTCGTATATGGACTATTGCGACGATGCTTGCTTGTTCATGTTCTCAGAGGGCCAGGTGGCGCGCATGGAGACGTATGTGACAGATAACCTTCAAAACCTGCTCAACAGTTCTACAACGGCTTGTGAAGAAGCCCTTTGCATCGGTTTTGATGTCGCAGTAAATGTTGTTGGAGAATCCTGTAATGGCAACGATGGCAGTGTCGTGGCATCCAGTGAGGGCGGATTGGCCCCGTATGAATATGTCTTAAATGGAGCACTTCAAGTGGGCAACGGTTCCTTCTCCAATTTGCCATCCAACACCTATACGCTTGAAGTACTGGACGGAAACAGTTGTGTGTTCTCCCAGACAATCACGTTGGTTCAGGATGATCCGGACCTTGAATTGGTGTCAGTCGTCAATGAGCACTGCAGCGACGGTGCCGGTCAAATTGCCGTTCAAGTCAATGAATCAAGTACGTTTGATTTTAGCATCAATGGCGGAGACAGTTGGCAAGATGCAGGCTCATTTGTGGGGCTGTCAGGAGGGACCTACACCGTCGATGTTCAGAATGTATTCGGCTGCCAAGGAAGCGTGGAAGTGGAGGTCCTTAATACCAGTGAATTGGACTTGGTGGTTGAGTCCAAGGAAAATGTGCGATGTACGTGGTTTGACAACGGCAGCATTGATGTTCGGGCAGTAGGAGGGGATGAGCCGTACGTGTACGTCTACAATGGCACTGAAACCTCTTCTTCTGGCTATTTCACATTGCTGCCTGTGGGCGATCACTTGATTCGCGTAGAAGATGCCGTTGGCTGTGTTTACGAAGAGGTCTTTGCTTTGGTCAATGATTTTTCAAACCTCGGTAACGATTGTCCTTGTAGCATATACGTGCCCAATGCATTCACGCCGGATGGCGATTTACAAAATGAAGTGTGGGAAGTGAAGGCGTCCTGTCCCGTCTCTGGATTTCATGTGCAGGTCTATGATCGCTGGGGAGTGCTGGTATTCGAGTCCATGGACTCAGCGTTCTTTTGGCTTGGAGGTGTCAACGGTTACTACCTTGACGCAGAGCTTTTTCTGTACAGGATCACCTATCAATGGGGAGAGGAAGAAAACGCTTCAGTTGAGACGAAAGTTCAAACAGGATACGTATCGATTCTGCGCTGAGCCGCAATCAAAACGAGAGGCTGACCTTCAGGTTGACCCTTCGGTTGGTCAAATAATTGCTGATGGCATACTGCCTTCCATTGACATCTTCAATCCACGTGTGATTGATGGTATTGCGAATCCCCAAAATATTGAAGACTTCAATCGATACAAATCCACTGCGCTTTTTCTTGGATGAGGTCTTGTCTTGGTTGTAAAATAGTTCTCGAGAGAAGCCAATGTCGACTCTGCGGTAAGTTGGGGTGCGCAAGATGTCTTTGTACCGTTCGAAGGATGGCGGTCCAAATGGAAGGCCGGTGCCAAAATAAAGACTCACAAGCACCTTGTACGCTTCATTGCCCGGCATCTCGTCTTGGAACAACAGGCTCATATTAAACCGTTGGTCGGTTTGACGCGGAATCCACCCAGGCTCGATTAAACTGCTGTCTACGGCTACATTGTTCAACGTGAAGCCCGGTATGATGGCCTCGCCTGCGTCGTTGTAGTACTGCAAATACCCGTCGTCTTCGAGGTCTTCAGCTGTTTTTAGCGCGGACAATCGCAACCAGCTCTGAATGCCATCGATGAATTCACCGTTGAGCATGAAGTCGATGCCGGTGGCATAGCCGCTGCTGTTGTTTTTGGCATAATACCGCTGCCGTACATTTTCAATTTCATAGGGAATCAAAAAGTCGAGGTCTTTGTAGTAGAGCTCAGAGACCATTTTGAATGGACGGCCATACAGTTGAAAGACGCGGTCCATACCGAGGACGGCATGGCGCGCGCGTTGAGCGCGTATGTCCGGATTGATGGCTCCGTCGAGTTGGCGCATTTCTCGATAGAAAGGCTGTTGCCAATAATTTCCTGCCGACAGGTTCCAGACGGTAGACTGGTCGCTTGATTTGGAGACGGGGGCAAAGCTGAGGTGCCCTCGTGGACCGCCAACGACCTGGTTGCTGTAGGACCAATGATGCGCGCGACCTCCGATATTTAATTTCCAGAGATCTCCCCGGTCATTTTCCCAATTCCAAGTGCTTTGCACGTATGCTTGGACACGGTTAGAGTTGACTTCGTTTTGAGCCCGAATGATGTCGTTCAAAACAATCACTTGGTCGGGACCATTGTCCACATAACCGATGCTGTCTTGGGGATGCGGGCTGATGTACCCTGCAGAATCTATGAGTGACCACTCTGATAGGGCATCTGTGATGTGTTCTGCTTGCCATTTGGCTCCCCATTCCCAAAACGATTGACTCGGGGTATGAAACGTTGAACCTTTCAATGCGCTGCTGATGACCGTGGCGTCCAATTGATTCCGAGCGTGGTTTAAGAATGCGCCCACGCCCTTGTTGTTCATCGATTCACCCAACTCGTCGGAACCCAAGTCACGTTCCAATTCATCGAGAAAATAGGCTCCGAGGATGTCGTACGATTCCGATTCTGAAGTAGAAAAAGCAGATGTAATCCAGCGCCACTTCGTGCTTTCCGTGACGCGATTTACAGCAAGTGCTCCAAATCCAGTGCGAAAAGAGGTCACCTCTTGTCCATCGAAGTAAATCGTAAGCCGCAAGGCTTCGTTGATGCTGCCCACATCCGTTTGTCGTGTTGTTGGAATGAATTGATAGTCGTTTTGACCGTACATCCCGAGGAATTCCATTTCCCAGGGGCCATATCCATCGGGGTCAAAGGTGGCAAAAGTTTGCAGGTCAAGGTAACGTGGTTGGTATTCACCACCTTCATCCAAAGAGCCCAATACATAACTGTTGTCCCGAAATCGAAACCCCGAATTCAGGGTGAACTTACGGTGGCCTGCAGGGCCTTTTTCACTTACGATATCCTGCTGCACTTGAGCACCAAGCATGCTCGCTGTAAGTTGCGTTTGATTGGTTGTGGGAGTGCGGTAATGGATGTCCAAGACGGAACTCAGTTTATCACCGAATTTGGCTTCGAACCCTCCAGCAGAAAAAGAGATCGACTCGACCATGTCTGGATTGGGGAAGGACAACCCTTCTTGCTGACCTGCACGAACCAAAAATGGACGGTACACCTCAATATCGTTGACGTAGACCAGGTTCTCATCAAATGAACCGCCACGAACGTTGTACCCGCTTGAGAGCTCGCTGTTGAAGTTAACAGGTGCTTGAATGAGCAAGTCTTCAATAGTA
>CAJWIF010000069.1 GCA_913041135.1 uncultured Flavobacteriales bacterium | reverse complement strand
CTCTGTCAATTTTACTGACGGATACAATACGATTGGTCTCAATAACTTGGGTAACCTGAAGGAACGTTCGGCCTACCGTTCCGTTTCGAGGATTCACGACCACATGAAGGAGCATCTTCCTGGATTTGATGGGTTGGACTTCTCCTTGACGACCAACATTGATGTGGAAGGGGAGTGCAACGCCTTTTATGACGGTGTGAGTATCAATTTTTATGATCTCGCCGGTGGCTGCAATGCGACGTCTTTGATTGCGGATGTGGTGTGGCATGAATACGGACATGGCATCAACGGTTATTTCTACAATTCGTTGGGAGCCAATTTCAGCAACGGCGCTATGAATGAAGGCTATGCAGATTTGTGGGCGATGTCGCTTGGTGACATTGCGGAAATCGGTAAGGGTTTCTATACCGATAACGAAGATGGCATTCGGCGATACGATTTAGAACCAAAAGTGTACCCAGAGGATTTGGTCGGAGAGGTTCATGCAGATGGAGAGATCATTTGCGGTGCATGGTACGATACCCATTTACTTCTTGGAGGAGATTGGGATGCCACCATGGCACTTTTTGTGGATGCATATCCCGGACTGCAGGCGGTTGTTCAAAATGGAAATGAAGGACAGGCTTTTACGGATGTGCTGATCGATGTGCTTCAAGCAGACGATGACGACGGAGATTTGTCCAATGGAACTCCCAATGGCATGACGATCATTGAAGGTTTTGATATTCACGGGATCACGGTCTTTAGTTATGCTGAAATTGAGCATGAACCGATGGAGTTTGCTGCGGCCGATGAGGCACTCATTATCGAAGGAGAAGCAGACATCCTCTTTCCGTATAGCTTGTATTTCAATGCCGTGAAGTTGTGGTACAAAACCGCAACGAATGGGGCTTGGACCGAGATGGAAATGACCAATCCCTCCGGGGACAGCATGTTTGAAGCGGAACTCCCCGCTCAGCCAAACGGTTCTGTCATTGCTTATTACATGGGCATTGTCGATGATTTTGGCGGATTGTCGGCAGTCACGCCGATTGCTGCTGCAAATGATCCTTATCCCAATTTGCCCCACTACCTTTTGGTGGGTGTCGATCCGGTTTTGGTCAATGACTCAGATGATTATTCCGATTTTGGTAGTTGGACAACGGGGATTCCTGGAGAGGACTCGGCGACAACGGGTATTTGGGAGGAATCGATACCTGTGGGATCCTATGCTGAGATGAATGACGCCAGTACGATTGTGGCGCCAACCATGGATCACACCATAGGATTTGCAGGATATGCCTTTTTGACGGGGGTAAACCCGGGGGTCAATGATGGCATTGGAGCCAATGATGTGGATGCGGGACACACGACATTGCTGTCGCCTGTGATTGATTTGACGGCGTATGAAGAGCCCATTATGTCCTACTGGCGTTGGTATGCAAACGCGCCGGCTTCAGGGGCAAATCCAGCGGCGGATTGGTGGCAAGTGGAGTTGTCAAGCGATGCTGGAGCCACGTGGCAGTATCTCGAGAACACGCTTCAGCAGGATATTTCTTGGCGACGCATGGCCTTTCGCGTGGCCGATGTCATTGACGTGACATCCCAATTTCAAATGCGCTTCATTGCGTCAGATAGTACCACAATCGGGGAGTACCTGGACGGAGGATCACTCATTGAAGCGGCGCTTGATGACATCATTCTTTACGATCGAGCAAATCCGGATGGTGTTGCGGAAGTTGAAGAAGATATCGTTTCGGGATATCCAAACCCAGCGACGAATGCGGTTCAATCCAATGGTTGGATGGCTGGATCAACGCTCGACTTGTATGACGTGGCAACGGGGCGACTGGTTGCAACCCAACGGGTTGGAGGAAGTGGTCAGGCCACGTGGAATGTGGCTTCCATTGCGTCCGGAACGTATTTGCTTTCCGGAGTAAATGCGATAGGACGTCCAGCGAACTGGACGTTTGAGGTCAAGCGTTGATTTAGATTTCTTCCAAGTCGCTGGAAGGCAACCAGCCGACATTACCATTGGCAAGAGCGATCTCCCATTGTTCTTCGACGCGTTGAAGGATTCGGACTTTCGTCCCTTCGTGCAAAACAAAGAGGGTGCTAGCTGCTGCACTGGGTTCGCTCAGGACATTGGCTTGATCCACCATGACAATGGCTTCTTTGCTGCCGTTGATCCGTTTCGACGCTCCATAGGTCATGCTCATGCACACGACTCCGATGGACAATGCGGTCGTCCCAATGGTGCCCAGAATACGTCGGTTTCCGATGGCGTTTTGCCACATGCGTAATCCAAAAGCGACAAACCCCAGCGTCCAAAAACCAACCATCAATCGAAACCACAGGGGATAGCGCCCTGGGGAAAGAATACGCTCCCAAAGGTCCTCAATACCTGCTGTCGGAAGCGCTTCAATGCGGTCAATGACCCGGGCATTGGCGAGAATGAGATTGCTCTCTAAATCTGAATTGGAGGGGTTGATTCGCTTGGCTCGTTCATAATGTAGGATCGAATAGCCAAGGTTCCCTTGCTTGAAAAAGGCATTGCCGAGGTTGAACTCAGACTCGAAATGTAAATGCTCTACGACAATGCTCTCATAACCTGCTTGGGCCTCTGCATAACGAGCGTCGGAATACGCGCTGTTGGCAGCCTCAAAAGCCGATTTCAGGGCTGCCGGCTCTTGTGTCCAAAGTGAAGCGCTATTCACCAAAATGAGCAGAGCGGAGAGGAATGGCTTCATGCGTTCCATGTTTTTTCAGTTTGGTCAACAAGTCGAGAGGCGATCTCTAGCATCTCAGTTGGGGGAGGAATGCTACCTGGCGCAAAACGAGCCATGTCAATTCGTTCCAAGACGTCCATCCATTCAGCGGCGCAAGAAGAAGCGTGTTTTTCCAAAGCAGCTTGCAAGCTATCTCGTTGGTTTTGACTGGCATTCCAACCGAGCTTGGCAAGCAAATACGCTTCCATTCCATTGCCAAGAGCTGGATAAAACGCTTCGGTATTTTGAATTAAATGTTTTGCCGTTCGCAATTCGCTGCGAACCTTAGAGCGTGCTTGTTTTTTTCGGTATCCCAGCGAATCGCCTTGAATCAGCTCTCGTCTTCGTTTAAAAAACCAGGCAAGTCCAAAGAAAAGCGGGCCCAGCGAGAGAAGCCCGATAGCCCAAGCGTTTCTTCCGTTCCAATGCGCTTTTTGAAGACACTTTCCGTTCCAGTTTGTTTGAATGTAGCGGATGTCTTGATTCAAGACTTGAACGTCTGTTTTGGAGTTGTAACTCATTCCAGATTCAGGAACGGATTCATTGCGTTCGATGGTGATGGTCGGGCCAACATGACGAATGGGTAAGTAGTCGCGCTTCAAGTAATTGAACCATGACCCTTCGATGGTGGGTATTTGATAAGTACCTGGGCTTCTTGGAATAACGACGTATCGGAACACCCTGCTGCCGCTTTCTCCTTGCTCTGTGATCTTGATGCGATCCTTCACCTCGGGGTCGAACACTTCAAATTCAGAGGGCCAATTTAGGTTGGGCTCTTGGATGAATTTGAGGTTGCCTTCACCGCTGTATATTATTTCGACGGTCACGGCTTCATTGGCTACCGATTCTTTGGTGGAAATCTTCGTTTGAACCCTCAGACGTTTGAATGTCCCAAGGTTTTCAGTGGGCAAAGGCTCCGGCAACGGTCTCACACGGATGGAAACAGGATCGGATTTGGCCGATACATTCTTGCCGTCAAAAAAGGACGTTCGCATGTATCCTGTGAGCTCGAATCCGGTCAAACTGATGGTCCCTGTTTGTTGCGGAAAAAGTACGACGGTCCGAACATTGGCAACATTATAACGGCGTCCTCCTATGACCTGTGGCTCCCAACTCGGGTCAGCTTGTCCAACGACTTCTTTCCAGAAACCAGGCATTTCAGGAACGACGTATTCACGGACATCCAGGTTGCTCGCGCGGTTGTAAATTTTAAAGGTGGCCACGATGGGCTCTCCGATGAAAACGTCGTCGTCGGAGACTTCGATAACACAGGCCAAATCACCTAAGGCGTTGCTGCGTTTTATTTCTTCGGGATTGACATTGCTCGAAATGACCCGAAGCTGAATCGGTTTGCTTGTCAATATGCCTGTTGGTCCAGTAATTCTGAGCGCTGGAATCGTGATGTCCTTTTGCACCACCACGTCGTAGGTGAAGGTGTAGGAGGTTTCGGAACTGCTTTTTCCGTTAACCCACGAGTTGCTTTGCGAGGTTGCAGGTCCTGAGCGCAATTTGAGACCGCTAATTTTCGGGGCTTCGACATTTTTCCGAAAGTTCTTCAGCGTAAACTTCAGCTGAACATTTTGGCCATACCGTACAGGGTTTCGATTGACACTGGCTGTAAACGACTCCTGCCCAAGTGCCTGGAAGGACACCACGGCGATGAACAACGTCAACAACAAAAGACTGCGAGGCGCTATGTGACGTAGTGAAACCATTACCAGTCTTTTTCGATTTTCGATTTCTTTCCTTGACCCTTCTCTCTTCGCAATTTCGCTTGAATTTCGCCTTCTTGCCGTTCAAGACTTTCCAAGATGCGTTCCATGTCCTCTTGTGAAATCTGACCTTCTACCTGCTGAGGTTGCTGTTCTTGGTCCTGTTCTTGGTCCTGTTCTTGGTCCTGTTCTTGGTCCTGTTCTTGGTCCTGTTCTTGGTCCTGCTCGTTTTTCATGCGCATGGCATACGACAGGTTATAACGAGCGGCATCATGGCGTGGGTTTGCTCGAAGAGCCGATTTGTACGCTTCGATGGCTCCGTCCAAATCATCCTCCATGAGCAACGAATTCCCCGTGTTGTGCCAGGCATCTGCTTCCAATGAGGGGTCGCTTGTTTCTTGAGCAGCTCGTTGAAAAGCCTTGCGGGCCTCCAGCGGCTCTCCTTCCTGTTCCATGATACTACGTCCTCGATTGTAGGCGGCAAGCGGCTGCAATTCAGAATGACTCTCACCCAATGCGAAAAGGCTATCGGCGTTCATCTCGCCGGAACGATAGGCCTCAATGCCATCAATAATGAATTTTTTTGCTTCGGAATTGGTTTGTGCCTGAGAACAAGGGACAGTCGCAGCAAGTGCAACACATAGTGCGAAGAGATAGGAATGGGGCATCCGATTCATGATTCAGAGGTTTTAACCAGAGAACGGCTTCTTCCTAGTGGCAAACCGACGATGCTTTCGACCAATAGGAGCAAGAGAACGGCAGCAAGAAAATACTGGAATAAATGAGTGTAATCGGTGTATGAAAGTGTAGCAACCTCCTGCTGGTCCATGGCACGCATGGCATCAAAAATTGGATTGAGATTGACCAGTCCTTGGCCAGCAAGAATGAAGGTTCCATTCCCTGTTTCCGCAATTTGAATCAACGTGGCCTCGTCCAGTGCTGTGACGATGGGTTGGCCCTTTTGGTCTACTTTGAATCCGTTTGAACGACCGTATCGATCATACAAGGGGATGGGTCCTCCGTTGACTGTTCCCATTCCGATGGTATGAATTTCAATGGAGGCACCTGCGATTTGTTTTGCAATGTCGACGGCGTCGTCTTCGTGGTTCTCACCGTCGGTCAAAACAACAATCATTTTTGATGCCAAAGACTCGGTGTCAAATCCCTCTTGGCACACTTCCATAGCCCGACCTACCGCCGTTCCTTGAACAGGAACCAATCCGGTACTGACCTGGTTTAAGAATAATTTAACGGCACCGTAATCAGTCGTGATAGGACATTGTACATACGCATCGCCAGCAAAAACAACGAGTCCAACCCGGTCGCCGTCCAACTGTCCTACCAGACGTTCGATGGTCCGCTTTCCCAAATCGAGTCGGCTCATTCCAAGATCTTCGGCCTCCATGCTATTGGATACATCAAGAGCGAGCATGATGTCCACACCCTCACTTTTTACTTCGCGCAAGCGCGCTCCAACTTTCAAGTCCATGATGCCGAAAACAGCACAGACCAATGCCAGCCGCCACAAAGCAAATTTCCACCCCAGAAGACGTGGTCTCCAAGCGGGCAACGTATTCGGCCAAAGGTGTTCGTCAGCGAGTCTTTTCGCCCAGCGACTCTTGAGGTTGTATGACCAAATAAACAAGACTACTGAAGAGGGAATTGCAAGCAAAAGGGGAGCCCAATTCAATCGCCCCCATTGAACATTGGGGGTGATTTGTTGAACTCCATACCACACCATGCCCACCACAATCCAGAAGACCACCTCGGTCAATACCAAAGCGACACCGGTCGGGAAGACTCGGAATCCAGTGAATTTTTTGTCGCCCGTTCTGCTCATAGGATTGAACGGATGAAGAGGTGACTTAACAAGAATTCAATGAACAATGCAAGCAGCCCTGCCAATGCGAACGGGAAAAACTCTTCTGTTCGTTGATTGTAACGCAACACATTGAAGCGGGTTTTCTCCAAGTCGTCAATTTCTTCATAGATGGACTCGAGTTTGGTTTGATTTGTCGCTCTGAAATATTTTCCGCCAGTCGATGAGGCAATGGTTTTAAGCGTCTCCTCATCAATTTTAACTTCTATCCAATCATACTGGTATTGGTTACCCACTTTTCGCACGGGACTCCGAGCTTTTCCAATGGTGCCAACTCCGACCGTGTAGACACGGATATCATTCAGTTGAGCCAATTGAGCAGCGTCCATCGGTTCGATTTGACCGGCATTGTTGACACCATCAGTCAGTAAAATAATGACCTTGCTTTTAGCTTCTGAATCACGCAGTCTATTCACGGCAGTAGCCAATCCCATTCCAATGGCTGTTCCACCTTCAAGTAGCCCCGTTTCCAATGATTCAATGCCATTCATTACCACGCGCTGGTCTGTGGTCAACGGAATTTGAGTAAAGGCTTCGCCTTCATACGCCACCACACCAATGCGATCATTGGGCCGTTCTTCCACAAATTGTGAGGCGACCTTTTTGGATGCTTCCAATCGGTTGGGATCGAAGTCTTTACTGAGCATAGACGCGGATAAATCCATGCTGAGTACAATGTCAATTCCCTCTCGAGTTAAGTCCTCCACAGAGGATGACGATTGCGGTCTAGCCGAAGCGATGACGAGCAATCCAATGGCCAGTGTGCGTATAGCAAAAGGGATCTCAGGGGTGAGTTGATGAATTTTCTGTCTCCAACTTGGCTGGCTTCCCGAAGACTGCCAGCTATACTGCAATCCGGTTTGGACGGTTTGCCTGGTGCTCCAAATCCGAAGTAGAAGGTGGACACCAATGAGGAGTCCTGCCCAGAGCCAATGGGGCGATTCCCACTCGAAATGTTGGTGCGCATAGCGGGCTGCAAGACCTACAATTAATGCGGAAATGGTATGTGGAATTGAGATCCAAAGTGCTCTGTTCATGATGCAGAATTGGATTCGGTTACTTCTATGTTGGGAAGCGTTTGTTCTACGAAATGAATGGCTCTTTTGATTACACGGATGTGGTCATCTGTTGTCGGATTCCATTTGGCGAATTTCACCAAATCCGTTAATTCCAAGATATTCAACAGCGTTTCAGCATCTTCAGAAAGCAGGGGGAGGTTGGGGATTCCCCGCTTTATTTCCTCGGTAGAGCGCTCCAAAGCTCGGAATTCGAAACGGCCTTCCAAATACCGTCTCAAAACTTCGCTGGTGTTTGAATGGTGTTTTTTGACTTCGCCGTTCTCCCAAATCGCGTCGGATTCAATACGCTCTAAATCTCTGAGAGCCGTGAGATGTGCAGGTTCGGTGGGTTTGATTTCTGTAGGGACCATTTTTTCTTCCGAAAGCTCGCGCGTACGCCACTTTCGAATGATCCATACCGAAAAGCCAATCACACAGAGTCCCACGAATATCCAGGGCAGCCATTGGGCAAAGCGTTCGGAAAGGCTCCATTCGGTCGTGCGAATGTCAGCGGCTCCAGCAATTTTTCCGGCCTCACCACGAGGCGCCAACAGGACGTTCAATTCCAAAGAATTCGAGAAAATTGTGTCGGCTCCATATAGGATTCCCACGGGGGGAATGGCGATAAACCCACTGTCCCAACACGTCACCACATACATGCGGCGAATGGCGAATGCAACCGATCCGTTTTCCAGGTCGACGACCAATGTGTCCGTTTCGAAAGGGCCGAGTAGTTCAAGTCCACCCGGTATGGAGTCTTTCCAATCGGGCCAAGAGAAATCAGCTTGATTTTGTTCGATGTCACGCATCGCCGCAATGGTCAAGCGAGTCTGTTCACCAATGGCGATGGTCGTGGTGTCCAATGCCATCATGACGGACTGCCCGTGCGTTTGTCCAATCAAGGAAATCAGCCCCAATGCTAGGGCCACAGTGCGGAGTAGGGGGCGAAGTTTATCCACGACGATCAAACAATTGCATCAGCGGTTGCACATAGGGCTTGTTGGTCATGAGGACCGCTTGGTCGACACCGGAGCGAACAAACATTGAATTCAAATGTGCTTCGCGTTCCATTTCGGATACCACGTGTTTCTTCCTTGCGCGCTTACTGCTTGTTTGCATCCACCGGATTTCCGAAGTTTCTGGATCTTGCAATGGCAACCACCCCACGTTGGGAAGTGTTTTGTCAATGGGGTCTGTAACACGCAGAGCGACCATGTCGTGTCGACGTCCGGCGTGTTTCAACGATTGTTCGAAGTCGTCATCTCTAAAATCTGAAATCAAAAATGAGATGGTCCTCTTTTTCATTGCAGAAAGAAAATGACCCAACGCTGAAGCGATGTCCGTTCCCGTTCCATTTGGCTCGATCTCAATGATCTCACGGATAATACGCAGTACATGTGAACGTCCTTTTTTAGGAGGGATAAATCGCTCAATCCGATCGCTAAACAAGATGGCTCCCACCTTATCGTTGTTGCCCATGGCGCTAAATGCAATGACAGCACTGAGTTCTGCAATCAATTCGCGTTTGGTGCGCTCGCGTGTGCCAGACGCATTGGAGGCGCTGACATCGATGAGTAAGAAGACGGTTAATTCACGTTCTTCCTCGAAAACCTTCACGTACGGATGGCCCATTCGGGCTGTCACATTCCAGTCAATGGTCCGGATTTCATCTCCGTGCTGGTATTCGCGGTTTTCGCTGAATGCCATGCCCCTTCCCTTGAAGGCGCTGTGATACTCACCGGAAAATATCCGATCGCTCAATCCGCGCGTTTTCAATTCCACGCGACGAACCCGTTGAATCAACTCCGTCGTATCCATGTTGGTTGGTTCATCAAGTTCCTCAAGGAACCTGGATGTGGTCCATTATTTCGGTGATAATTTGCTCCTGGCTGATGTTTTCCGCTTCTGCTTCAAACGTCAAGCCGATGCGGTGCCTCATCACATCCATGGCAACCGCACGAACATCTTCAGGCGTTACGTAACCCCTGTGATTCAAAAATGCATGGGCTTTGGAAGCGATGCCCAAGCCAATGCTTGCGCGCGGACTCGCACCGAAGCTAATGAGTTGTTTCAGATGACCCAATCCGTGGTTTTCGGGTTGACGTGTCGCGAACACCAATTCGATGATGTAGCGCTCGACTTTTTCATCCATGTAAATTTCACGGACCAATTCGCGCGCTTTGATCACATCTGCTTTGGAGACTACGGCACTAGGTTTGCGCATGCCACCTGCTCTCAGGTTGGCGCGAACAATTTGTTGCTCTTCGTCCTTGGTGGGATAGCCAATAACAACTTTTAATAAAAATCGATCCACTTGAGCTTCAGGAAGCGGGTAGGTGCCTTCCTGTTCTACTGGGTTTTGGGTTGCCAAAACCAAGAATGGAGAGGGCAATTCAAAGGTCTCTGGTCCAATGGTCACTTGACGTTCTTGCATGGCCTCAAGCAGGGCACTCTGAACCTTAGCCGGAGCTCGGTTGATTTCATCGGCCAAAACAAAATTCGAGAAAACGGGTCCTTTTTTGACCTTGAAGCTTTCCTCCTTTTGATTGTAGATCATGGTCCCAATCAAATCCGCTGGAAGCAAGTCAGGCGTGAATTGAATGCGGCTAAAATCTGCTTGAATGGCATCCGACAAGCTTTTAATAGCGAGGGTTTTCGCCAATCCAGGAACGCCTTCTAATAGGACATGCCCATTTCCAAAAAGACCAATAAGGAGCTTGTCCACCATGTCGCGTTGACCGATGATGGTCTTGCTCATTTCCATGCGCAGGAGATCGATGAATTGACTGGCTTTGCCAATGCGCTCATTCAACGCGCGAATATCAGGGGCTCCTGAATCGACGGGTTGAATGAGCGTATCTGCTTCAGATGTAACTGAAGTCTCCAATGCAGGTTGGACTGTTCCTGCAATCTTGGAATCTTTATAATCGTTTTGTTCCATGCGTCTAGCGACTAAAAGTCATTTGGGTTGAAAGCCTTGCGAATATACCTTTCGGTTGTCAATCTGCTTCTGCTAACTTGGTCAAATCATGTTAAACAACTGGAACGAATTTGCTCATGCCTTCTTCACTTAACACACAAACCTCTCTGCCATTTAGTTCGATCATCGACGCTGTTAGGGAATTTCATGATCGATTCGGAATAGCAAATGCACCGTCCTTGAATGGAGCGCTTACTGCTGATGTGGTTCGTTTACGTCACCGCTTGATGGCTGAAGAAACGGACGAATACTTGGAAGCAGCGCTGAATCATGATGCCATTGAAGTGGCTGATGCTTTGGGTGATCAACTTTACATATTATGTGGCACGATTTTAAGTCACGGGATGCAGCATGTGATTGAGGAAGTGTTTCAAGAAATACAGGCTTCAAACATGTCCAAATTGGGTACTGATGGCAACCCCATTTACCGGGAAGATGGAAAGGTCATGAAAGGGCCAGGATATTTTCGACCGGACATCGCTGGAGTGCTGGAGACTGCTCAAGCCTCAACCTCTTCTGAATGAAGGCTTTTTTCACGTGGGCCGTCGACAAGGCAAGGGGAGGTCACCCTTTTTGGCTCAATGTGTTTTTTAAAAAAACACTTCCTTTCAATGGTCCTCATGGAATTCGAATAGTCGAGATGGGCAACTCGTTGGTGAGGGTTTTATTGCCCGATCGCCGGCGCAACAAGAATCATCTCAATGGAATGCATGCATGCGCTATGGCGACCGCTTGTGAGTTTACTTCGGGACTTGCTGTACTTGAGCGCTTCAATATGGAGGATTATCGGTTGATCATGCACCGCTTGGAAATGGACTATCACCGCAGGCCATCTCGGGGTGCCTGTGAATCCCGAGCAGCAATACCTCAGGCGTTAGAGCAGGAGATTCGGGATGAACTGGCATCTTCAAAGGACCGCGCAAGTCGGTTTTCTATGGTTTCGGAACTTTTTGACTCAGAGGGGCAGCGTGTAGCGACGGCCACTGTTCACTGGCATGTGAAGCCTTGGGACGCCGTGAAGTTTGGTCGCACATCGTGATGCCACCGATTGTCCTGTGGATTATTTAATTTGGTGGGGGTGCGCCGCTTTGCGCTGCGTATCTTTGTGAATCCAATTGAACAAAGGCATGATCAATATTACCCTTCCCGATGGTTCTACCCGGAAAGTTGAATCTGGCACCACTGCGCACGATATCGCATTGGAGATTAGCGAAGGCTTAGCACGCAACGTATTGGCAGCAGAAGTCAATGGCGAAGTGTGGGATCCCCAACGTGAAATTCACTCGGATGCTTCGTTGAAGCTACTGACGTGGAATGACGATGCGGGCAAAAACACCATGTGGCACAGCTCTGCGCATTTGCTGGCGGAGGCTCTGGAAGCGCTTTACCCAGGAGTGAAGTTTTGGGTGGGCCCACCGATTGAGCATGGGTTTTATTATGACGTTGATTTTGGTGATCAAACGTTTACAGACAAGGACTTCGCAGCTGTCGAGCAGAAGATGCTGGAATTGGCCAAGGCGAAGAACCCCTTTATTCGAAAGGAAATCTCAAAGGCAGATGCCATCGCTCTTTTCGAAGCGAAAGGAGATGAGTACAAACTTGATTTGTTGGAAGGGCTCGAGGATGGTACCATTACATTGTATACCCAAGGGAAATTCACGGACCTATGTCGTGGACCACA
>CAJWIF010000068.1 GCA_913041135.1 uncultured Flavobacteriales bacterium | reverse complement strand
TGGCTTGGTAATCTCTTCCGGTTACACGGAGTTGCAAAGTATACAGACCAGGGGCCAGCTTTTCTAAACGTATCGCCTCGTTCGAAGCTCCCCTCTGCTGATGCCCAATTTTACCGTCTGCGCTGTAAACGATTGCCTCCCAGATTTCATTCGGTTCGAGGCCTGAAATCTGTGCGGATTCACCAGCTGGATTGGGGAAGAGAGAAAGCGCGCCTGATGTGACTTCTGACTCGGTGACTTGCGTTGCTTCACTCTCGCAGATTTCGAAGTTGTAAGTGCTCGGCGGTGCTTCGTTGGTGTCCGTTTCTTCAATGACAATGCTGCCACTTGTGTTTTTCACGATGTACCCGGTTTGGTTGGAAAAACTGAAAGCAGGCTGCACAACAAAGTCGATTTCTCCCTCATCGACTGTGACCATCACAGGTCGATTCGTGAACCCTTCATAATCAGCAAAACCATCTTCATTGAAATCGGGATTGAAGAAAATATTGGCTTCCAGACCTGATTCGGAATAGACCGCCATATTGCCACCGTACCAACCGTCTTGGGATTGGTCAGTGAATGTAACTTCGATGAGGCCGCAGGTTGGGCTTTCATCGCATGGATTCAATCCATAAATGCTGATCGGAGGGGATGCGTAACTGCTGTAGATAATAGCTCCGAATTGATCCTCAACTTCGAATCCGTGGTTTCCGCTCCAAAAGCCCCCTTGATTGTTGTAAATGACGTCGATTCGAGAACCAGTGTTTACCGGCACAGAGAAAGACTCCGTTGTACTTGTTGTCATCGTCTCCGATGCGACCAAGGTACCATCCGAAAAAACATTGATTGTTGAGCCTTCCCAACCTTCTGGCTCATCCCCGAACGTCAACATGTTGATTTGCCAAGCTCCGCAGGTTCCCTCGATATCTGGAAAGTCAAAAGGCATCACTTCGCTCATCGAATGCACTACGCCGTTGTACGCCAATAGGTTTGGCTGAACAACGCTAGATCCATTGACTGCTATCCCATCGGAATCGATGGAGATGGAGATGTTGTCATTGCCATATGAGGTCAAAAACTGACCATTGAATAAATCATTCGATTCATAAACAGCCTCCACTAGGTGCTCATACAGTATGTCATCCATGAATTGTGAGGCGAGAAGGGCTTCTACGCTCTCAAAACCACTTGCTTCCGCAAGTGCAAAAAAGGCGGCATCGGTGGGAGCGAATACCGTAAAAGGCCCTTCCGCGTCTTCGTTGTCGTTGAGAATGGGCTGGCCTCGGAGTGCCTCGTTCAACCCTTCATTGAGCAAAGCTTGTTCCAAGATTGTATGATCCGGGCTTTGAACGATGACATCCCAAGTGGTGGCGCCCGGGTAGCCCGCGGGGGCTAGGATTTTATCAACGATATGAATGACGCCATTGAATGCGGTGATGTCTGTGGCGATGATGTTGGCATCGTCCACCATGGCTCCAGCATCTCCGAGCGATATGGTCAACGATTGGCCTTCCGCTGTAGGGAGTGTCATACCATTTTCTAAGTCACTCGCCATGTAAATTCCAGGAACGACGTGATATTTCAACGCGTTAGGCATATCGTAAAATCCGAGCATATCGAATGAACTCAAGTTCATGAGCTGCATCAAGTCGTCCACCGCGTTGGTGCTAGGGACGAATACGGTGTAATTGTCGAGTCCGTTCAAGTCGACGTCACCTGTCCAAGATTCATTGGGACCTTCCCCCAATCCATTGTTGTATGTCGCGCTGAGATAAGTGCGGAACGCAATGCCACTACTATTTCCATCGGTGAGATCGTAGAGCTGATCGCTTATTGTGACGGCATCAACGACAATGGTTCCATTCATTCCCAATTCCGATTGCACACCGATGGATGAAGTAAACGTATACGTGCCAGGAACATCAAAAGTGACTGTGCCCATGCAAAGCCCTTCGATACTTCCTTCAGACTGCTCTAAGAAAAACGATTCGGGGTTTGCCTCGGCCGTCCCGTCCACATTGTGCACTCCCTCTGCATTGATGAACGCGACTGTTTCACCTACCGAAATGGTGAATTCGTTTGGCGTAAAGACGAAATCGGTCAAGTACACAGTTGCATCTGCCTCGCATTGAGAATATGCTTCTGTTGTAAATGCGCTCAAGATTGTTACGAGTACAATGTGCTGAAATCGGTTCATTTTATTCTTTTTTCTTTGATCTAATACTCGTTCACCAAATAATACGTGACACGAAATTGTCTGTTTTCACTCCGCGACGCTGACAGGAACATGAAAAAAGGTAAAAAGTTCTTTTTCGTTCAATGCAAATTGTCAGCAGGGAACTTGGAAATGGCCGTTCTGAGCAAAAAAAAGACCGCTTCAATGGCGATCTTTTTTGAGCATGTGAGCGAATTTATTTTGCCTTTACGAAACCGAATATGGCCAGGAACATTGCGAGTATGTCGGGCGCTGCCATTTCAGCGCTGAAGTCCATCACTGAAGCATTGGAGAAAACAGTGAAGAACAAAGTCAGTAAAACCCCAGTGCCGATGATGTAAGCGATGAGCGCATTTTTTGCAGTTTGCAAAGCGCATGATCGAATCATGATGAGGGTCAGGCCAATCATCAAAAGGGCAGGGGAAAGTCCGTAGTGAAACATGGTGGCCATTTCGAGCAATTCTGGCGTTGCGGTTGCGCGTGTTTCACCGACCATTTGCAAGGCCATGGTGCCAGGAACAAACAGCATCATGATGCCCATGAGCGCGTTGTACGCGCCGAGGATGGTGAGTGTTAGAGAAGTCTTCATTTAAAACGGGATAGGGTGTAAAGGCAATGATATTAAATCCTGAGTGGAAAATCAACTGAAGTGATGCGCCTTCATGGGAGCTGTTCTCGTTGTAAGTAGTAAACTAGACACATGCATCTATTCCAAAGGAGGAAATACGAATGGAGCTATTTCCTGTCCAAATTTCGGCTTAACAGAGGTGCGTTTTTACTCGAATTTGGCGCTTTATGTCACAGGGTAAAATCGAGCTTGAAAAACTTGAAAATCAGTGCTTTAAGTGCTGTTTTTCGCATTGAATTTCGTATCTTAATAGAACCAATTCAATGACGAAAATCTGAAGTATATCAAGCATGGAAGACACACAAAAATTACAAGAACAGCGCATGTATTTTCAGCAAATGAATGCAGCCATTGCAGAAGATGAGCTGCAAGAGTTTCTGGATGATTATAGCGAAGTATTAAAGGATGTCGGATTGATGAAACACCTGATTGGGAGCTCTTACACAACTCCTTTTCACTACTCGTGTTCTTCGGTGGATGCCTATCTCATCAGTGCAACTGATCAGTTGATTTATATCATCGAAGCGGATGGTGATTTTGCAGATTCCGATATGGGAGGAATGGCCATTCTCGATCGGAATACGTCCATTCCGGATTTAATCGATGACTTCAAGTCAAAATGCAACAATGTTTACCTCATGGATGGAGATTTCTCCGTGGATCAATTGGAGGAGGCTGGTAGCTCATTGGGCTTTACTGAGGAGGGTCGAGAGGGTTGGGTTTGAAGCTGAAAAAGGCTGTGTGCGGTGATCGTTTTCTATCGTAGGGATGTCATTTGATGGCTAACTTTCGCACATGAGAAAGAAGATTGTGCTGCTCGGATCTGGTGAATTGGGCAAGGAATTGGTGATCGCGTTGCAGCGTTTAGGGCAACACGTGATTGCTGTTGATGCGTATGCGAATGCTCCTGCCATGCAGGTCGCTCAGGAATACGAAGTGATCAACATGCTGGACGGAGATGCACTTGATGCCGTTGTAGCGAAACACCAACCAGATATCATCATTCCTGAAGTGGAGTCTATCCGTACCGAACGGTTCTACGCATATGAAGAACAAGGAATCCAGGTCGTTCCGTCCGCACGAGCAGCGCATTTCACCATGAACCGTCGGGCTATCCGCGATTTGGCTGCCCAGGAATTAGATCTCAAAACAGCGCCCTATCGCTATGCACGTTCCTTGGAGCAGCTGATGGAAGGTGTCGATGCGGTGGGTATGCCGTGTGTGGTCAAGCCGCTCATGTCAAGCTCGGGTAAGGGCCAGTCCGTGATTCGAACTGCAGCCGATGTCCAAAAGGCATGGGAGTATGGATTGGACGGGTCTCGAGGGGATTTGGAAGAGGTGATTGTCGAGTCTTTCATCGATTTTGATTACGAGATCACGCTGTTGACGCTCACGCAGGCGAATGGCCTGACGTTGTTCTGCCCGCCGATTGGTCACCGCCAGGAGCGAGGGGATTACCAGGAGAGTTGGCAGCCCGCAAAGATGGCGCCGGAGTTGTTGCTCGAGGCACAACACATGGCTGGAGCGGTCACAGCCTCGCTCGGTGGAAATGGCATCTGGGGCGTTGAGTTTTTCATCAAGAACGGTCAGGATGGCCAGCCTGGAACGGTCTATTTTTCTGAACTCTCGCCCCGCCCGCATGATACGGGCATGGTCACATTGGGCCGGACCCAGAACTTTTCAGAATTCGAGTTGCATGCCCGCGCGGTATTGGGGATTCCTGTATTGGAGATTGAGCATCTGCGCAATGGTGCGAGTGCAGTCATTCTTGCTCCTGAAACTGTCGCGGCTGAAAGCGCTCATCCCGGATTTCCGGTGTTGACAGGTCTCGCGGAAGCCGCGGCGATTCCCTGCACAGATTTCCGCCTGTTTTCCAAACCCACAGTCCGTCCTTACCGTCGCATGGCGGTGGCGTTGGCTTTCGGAGAGAAGGGATCTGATGGGTCTGATTTGGTGAGTCAGGCCCAACGCGTATCGGCAATAATTCAGGTCAAGGCCTGACGATTGATTGGACGTAAAAGAAGCTTTCCGATAGCAAATAGGGTGTGTGCGAACCAGTGTATCCCTTACTAACACAAGGCCTATGGAGTGGTCGTAAAAGTTTCTATGCAGTTAAGGTACTATGCATTACAAAGTACTCTGTTTAACCTATATATTTGCCGCATGAGTGAAAGCCACAAAGCCAAAGCGCAAATGCGCAAGGGAGTGCTTGAGTTGTGCATTCTTCGGATTTTGAAGGACCACGAGGCGTACACCTCAGATATTATCGCGGCATTGAAAAAGGTCGATCTCCTGATCGTGGAAGGAACCCTCTATCCTCTTTTGATGCGGATGAAAAATGCGGATATGCTGGAATACCGTTGGGAGGAGTCCCCGTCAGGTCCGCCAAGAAAATATTATCGGATCACAAAAAAGGGTCAAAAGGTTCTCCTTGAGTTGGAAGCTGCTTGGGTCGCTTTTGTTGATTCTGTAAACTCACTTCAATCCCCAAGTTCCAAAAGCCATGAATAAGACAATCAATATTGAACTTTCGGGCCTGTTCTTTCATCTTGAAGAGGGAGCTCACGACGCGCTTCAAACGTATTTGACATCTATACAGAAGGCTCTCGGACAGACTGAGGGTAAGGATGAGATCATCGTAGAGGTGGAAGCTCGGTTGGCCGAGTTGTTTCAACAAGCCCTCGAAACTGGACGTCAGGTGATTTCACTCCGGGATGTTCAACAAGCGTGCGCTCAAATGGGAGACCCTTCAAATTTCCAAGAAGAGGCTGCGGAGGAAGGCGAGCACAACGAAGGAAAGGCAGCTCCAAAAGCGGCTAGATTGCGACGGCTTTTTCGTGATGGTGAGACGCGTTTGGTGGGTGGTGTGGCCGCTGGTTTGGGCCATTATTTCAAGCAAGATCCCGTCATCATTCGCCTCGTTTTTTTTGTATCCATGTTCTTCTTGGGACCTTTTAGTGTCTTAGGGTATCTGGTGTTATGGGTGATTACACCGAAGGCTGTGACGGTTGCAGAGCAACTTTCCATGCGGGGGGAGTCCGCCAATTTTGAGAACATTAAATCACGGGTTCAAACGGAATTCGATGAGGTAGGAAAATCCGTTCGAGAATGGACATTCGGAAAGCGATTGGGCTCTTTTTTGAAAAAAGGGATAGCCGTTGTGGGGGCGCTGGTATTGGCTTTGTTGCGGATCATAGGTTGGGTTTTGCTGGTCCTCGTGACACTTGTTTTATTTCTTGTAGCAACGGTCGCTTTTGCTTTTTTGACAGGGATCAGCGGCATCGTGATGGGAGCAGAGAGTGTCGTGCCGGAAGTCCAATGGTTACAGGGTATTTCTCAACTTGCCATGCCGTCAGGGTATGTCTCGGATCATTTGGGAGTTTGGGCCATTCTGCTACTCGCCTTTCCCATGGTGGTGTTGATTTTGCTTTTCCTTCGACTCGTTTTTCGATCGAAAGTGAAAAAAGCACGCGTTGCTGCTGGTTTGGCGATTGGACTAATCTGTTCGTTCATTGGTCTGATTGCGGTCATCAGCATTGGTTTTCGAATTGGCCTCGATTCAGAAGAGGAGATGTGTTTGAGTCAAACGCTAAATCGCACCCACAACAGTCATAGCATATCGCTTCAAGCAATTCCAACGGATTTCGAGGGAAGGGGTGTCTTTTTGAATCAAACGCAGTTGTTCATTCGAAACGAAGAAACCGCTTTGGTATTGATGGACTTTGATGTCTTCCCGAGTGATCAGGTCACTTCTGAGCTGACCATAGAGCGCTGCAGTTTTGGTTTGACACGGTCGATTGCGCGCAAACGGGTCAAGAACATCGATTTTGATGTGCAATGGAACGCCGATGGATCATTGCGCATGCCCACCCAAATCACCTTTCCAAAGGAAGACTTGTACAGAGGTCAGCATGTTGTGTTAAGCCTGTCTATGCCGATTGGGGATACATTGGTAATCGATGCTGAGTCAGCCAACTCACTGGCTCAGATGGTGGAGCTCTATGACGATTGCGGGGGGTGTTCTGAAGATGGGTGGGGCTTTTCCGAAATGATCTTGAATTTTATTGAGCCAGGTGATTGGATGATGACAGATTCGGGGCTCGAGCCTCTATGAATCTAACAGCCGTCGGAAATTCCGCTTTCCCGGACGTTCGTGTGCTCAATTTGATTCGTTTGGACGTTGTGTATGGCGCGGAAAGACATCCGATGGGAGGATTCCAACGTCTCATCTTCCCCCGCAGAACCTAGGCTTTTGATGAGCTGGTGAACTGTTCCAAGACCTCCAAAATTTGTGCGCCAAAACGCTGAACCTTGACCTTGCCAAATCCGTGGACACCGAGCAACTGCTTCGATGTTGCGGGCATGGATTGGCAGAGCTCCTTGAGTGATCGGTCAGAAAGAACCATGTAGGCGGGAACATTTTGCTGCTTGGCCAGTTCCTGGCGTTTCGCGCGAAGCAAGTTGAATAAATCCGAGTTTGCTGGCGTGTCATTGCGCTCGTAAGTCGAACGTTTTGAGGTCTTTTCGACTTTGAATTCCACCTTGGTCAATTCGACTGTCGATTGGCCTTTCAGGATTTCCCAAGACAGATCATTCAGGACCAAAGTGGGAAAACGACCGGGCGATTGAGCAAGGCATCCTTTTTGAATCAACTCTTTTCCGATCTGTGTCCATTGCGCCTTGGGAAGGTCTTGACCTATACCATAGGTCGACAATTCCCGCTGAGCTGCCGTGACCTTTTGTGATTTGGAGCCGCGAAGGATTTCAATGATGTGGGCCAAACCATAGGGCCATTCCAATCGGGCCACCGTCGAGAGGAGTTTCTGGGCTTCCTGCGTGGCATCCCACACGTCAAATTCCGTTTGGCAGTTGTCGCAATGATCGCAGTTTCCTGCATGGGCCTCACCGAAATACTGCAGGAGAGTTTGACGACGGCACGCAAAAGAATCCGCGAAGTCCTGCATCCGGCGCAGTTTCTTCAACAAGGTGTCCGATTGCTCAGGATTGCCGTCGATTTCACAGTGCTTGGACAAGGTCATGAAATCACTTCCGCCGTGAAGTAGCAGTGCGTGACTGGTCAATCCATCCCGTCCGGCCCTACCCGTTTCTTGGTAATAGCCCTCCATATTTTTGGGCAGGTTCATGTGGACGACAAAGCGCACGTTGTTTTTGTCGATCCCCATGCCAAAAGCGATGGTCGCCACAACGATTTGAATGTCGTCCCGGACAAACTGGTTCTGCCGTTCGGTGCGAATGTCTGTGGACAATCCTGCATGGTAGGACACGGCGAGGAAGCCTTCGTTTTGCAACATCTTCGAGACGGCCTCCGTCCGTTTTCGAGACAAGCAGTAAATGATGCCCGATTCACTTTTTCGTTCCTCCAGAAACTTCAGCAGTTGCTCGTTTTCGTCGTCGCGTCTGATCGCGGTGTAGTGGATTTCTGGGCGGTCAAAGCTGTTATCAAAAACAGGATCATGTTCCAATCCGAGTTGCTGACGGATGTCTTGCTTCGTCATGGCATCGGCAGTGGCTGTGAGCGCCAAGAGCGGCACTTTGGGCAATGCCTGCCGCAGTTCGATCAACCGGGTATATGCTGGGCGGAAGTCATGTCCCCACGAACTGATGCAATGCGCTTCATCGACCGCAATCAGTGAAATGTTGAGTGACTGGAGTTGCGTGAAAAGCAATGACTCACGGGCGAATAAACGTTCCGGAGACGTGTAGAGGATTTTGAGCGTTCCATCGGTCATTCGCTGGAACACCTCATTGGAAGCTTCATCACTTTGGGTGGAATTCAGTAAGCCAACGGGAATGTTGCGCAACAGCAAATCATCCACCTGATCTTTCATCAAGGCAATCAGTGGAGAGATGACCAGGGTCAGCCCCGGCAGTAGCAAACTCGGTAGTTGGTAACACAGCGACTTGCCTCCTCCGGTGGGCATCAACGCGAGTCCACTTTTGTTCGCCAATACCTGTTGGATGACGGGGGCTTGAGCCGGGCGTAAGGTGTCGTATCCCCAGTAATCGCTTAGGTATTTGTGGAGTCGGTCGTTGTTCATAGCGTTCTAAAGGAATGCAAAAAGTCGTGTGACGTAGTTTTTTTTTTTCTGGAGTCTAAAGCTAGGAGAGAGGCCGTGTTTTTTTTGATCATTTTTCCTCTTGTGGGCCTATTGGTGTGCCTGTGCAGTTTTTTGCGAATTTATAGGGTTGTTTCGATGATTTTAAAATAAAAACCCGTTTGATAATCTAGATATTAAAACGGCGAAAAGGCATGAATAGGCTCAATTTCGTGACATGGCCTCTCTTTTTATCCAAACGTAAACAACTGATAATCAAAGATTAAAAAATTGGCGAGTTTTTGGATGTAAACTAAATTTTATATAAATTTCTGATTACCAACCACTTGAATATTTATGTCATGATGAAGTCTATCTCCCGCTCAAATAGTTTTTGTTTGGTACAAATCAAGAAGTCGAAGGTGTCATTATTCGCCTTTTCATCAGCCTTCTGTATGCTTTTAACCATGCATGCGTATCATGCGCAAAATGTGCAAGTTGCCCATGCGTCTGCTGGGGACGAACAGCACTTTTCGCTCACAGAGCCTAGCTCTTGGGAGGGGGATTTTTTTGTAGGTGGAACCATGAAGTCATCTTCATTTGGACACAATGCACGAATTAAACGTGTGAAGCCTGACGGAAATATTATGTGGGATTTGAACATGACTGCCGACGATATGGAAAATCGGGCGATGCATGTCATTGCTTCGGATTGGGGTGGTGGAGATGCAACCGTATTTGGCTTTATGGACGAGGGTGAACCTGAAGCGTTGATCTACGGGGTTTTATCAGATGGAACGATTGTAGCGCCGTTTAAGTTGACCAACGTAAACGGAGCCAATAGCGAATCGACGACTTTCTTGCATGGAACAGCGTGTTCAGATGGTGGATGGGTTGCTGTTGGCGAGTGGAAATCTGGATTTAATCGCTCCGGATTAGTGGTGAAGTTTAGTGCTGCTGGCGTAATTGAATGGTCTCATCACTTGGATTCACAGACATCCAGTTTTATGAATGATTTCGATGCTTCAAACCACGTGCTAGAAATTGATGGGATGGGATATTTTATTGGTGGTTCTGGAAACTTCATAGATCCAAGTAATAACACGATACAAGGCGCTTCTGCGGCTATGATCAACCTGTCGGGTTCCTTAAGCTGGGGGATAACGTATGTACACTCTGAGCCTGCTTATGAGTCGGTTGCAGCTACTGCTGTTCAAACGGATTCTGGAAAGCTGTATCAGATAGTAAATGGAAGAGGCGATAACACCTTCATTAAAAATGGATTTTCAATCCATGAAATTGACTTGTTGAGTGGAGGATTGGGGGCCGTTGTTGCGAGAAATGTACACATACAAGAGCACCCCTTAAAGGCTATGAGTGTTCGGCAACATCCCTTGATTTCTGACCGCATCGTGGTGGCAGGTTTTTTAGAAGTTGATGCCAATGACATTGGTTATGAGCCCAATGATCCCCCAGCCTATGGGATTGTTGCGGGTGATCGACCTCCATTCTTGATGGAGATTGATCCGGGTATTTCTGAGCCAGGAATAACGTGTATCTCCTGGCATCACGTGTATGATGTACCGTCTACTTTGTTTGGTTTGACGATGCCCGTAGATCGTTATAACGTATTTAGCACGTTCGGTGATCAACCTCAGATTTTTCATCCGGAAATGCTTTGGACCAATGAATCGGGAGAATATCATCTCCTTGGTTATCGTGATGTCAATGGAATCCCCAATGAGTTTGACTTGGAGTTTATAGGCGCAGATTCTCTGGGTTTAACAGAATGCCCAACGTTCCAGGCGAATATTGTAGAGTTGGAAAGGCCGACTGCGATTAATTCTAATGTTGTTAGCTCATTGAAGGATTATCAATTGTTTTCGTTTCAACCAGATATTTATGAATTGGCCCAAGAATTGATGCCGTGTGATGCGTGTCTTCCAGAAGTGTCGGTTATGATAGACTCGTTGTCGTGTGATGCTGTTGTTATCGCGGTAATGCCCTTAGATGATGACCCAGCGACTGTTTGTTACACAATAGATTGGGGCGACGGAGTTGTTACTTCGGCGTCAGGAGGGACAAGTTATGCTCATGATTGGGATGAAGGAGTGACGGATTTGACGATTCATGTCGCGCCGTATTGTTGTGACTTGCCCTCACTGATGGGGTCGAGCCATGTGATCCATGTTACCCGTCCCGATGGTTGTGACTGTGTAGAGTGCAATCCATGGATGCGTTCGTGCCAAGTGAATTTTGATAATCCCGTTATCTCATTTCCATCATCCTCCACTTTGTTTCCAGGCTTGAGTGTTTTTTCATTGTTTGATTGCCCTTCGGGATGTGACGAAGCTCCCCATGTTATTTCTGCAAGTCTGGGAAGTTTCATTGTATTCCCGTTTGGCTCGACTTGTTTAGACGACGTTAGTGGAGTCTGGTTTCTTAACGGCATACAGGTGCAATCATTTATTTGTGGCGATTATGCGCCGATTAGTCTGACAGTTCCAAGTGAGGGTTTGTATGAAATTGAAGTTGTATTGACCAATTGCGCGGATGAATCCTGCACGAGTTTATTGAGTGACATCATCGAGGTTGGAAATTGTGTGCCTCCAGCGAATCCGAAATTTGATATCATTGATGGAGGAATCATACCGTGTGCCCCTTTTAAATGCGCAAAAGCCATGACGCCTCTCCAAAGCACTTGTTCCACAATGAATTCGGAGTGGTTCGTTGATGGGGACTTTGTACTCTCTGGAGACGCCAGTGCTTCCTATTGTTTTGATTGGGGATGGCACGATGTGGAATTACGGTATACGTGTTTGGAAAGCGGATTGACATCGTCCTCAGTTCAGACCTTTTATTGTGGGCCAAGGATTTCTACGGCACCTATGTTAATCGATTTGTCTTCCGAATGGCTACCTTTTTACTTTTCTGTTGAGGCAGAGGTTGATGCAGATTGTGGGTTAATAATAAACGGCCCAAGGCCAATTGGAACCACGTCATCCTTTAATCCCTTTGAAGCCATTATTGACCCGAGTTTGGCGATTGAAACCGGTGAAGAAGTTGTGGAAATTGCTGATTCGTTCGAGTGGTCGATCAAGGTCAGGTCAGCAGACGATGTCATTATCAATACATACAACCATAATTCATTGGGTTCTTCAGCAATATGGGAAGGGCCCGTTCGAATGACGGGAGATTTCCAA
>CAJWIF010000067.1 GCA_913041135.1 uncultured Flavobacteriales bacterium | reverse complement strand
GAGATTCCCAAGCCATAGAAGAGGTTTGCTTTGAATTGACCGGACCTGATTGGTTGGTTCAAAATAGTCCTAATTTGATGGGGTATTGCGTTGATGTCACAGATTGCACACCACCTTTAGACTGCACGGCGGATTTGAACGATGATGGTGCTGTCACCGTAATAGACTTGCTCTTGGTCTTGGAAGGTTTTGGCAGTAATTGCGATTGAAAACTGAGTTTACCGCAACAGCGCGGCTCCCTTAGTTGCTTTGTTTCCAGTTTTGGTATCCTTCTGATTTGTGAAAGCTCGTCCACTGTAGCTTTTGAAAATCAATATTCAGTAATGAACGTATTGAGCGAGTCGACATTGGGCGTATTCCTCATTAACTTCTCCACTGAAAATGAATTGAATGAGACCTACACTTCTATTTTTGGCTTTGATAGCAAGCCAATTGGCTTTTGGTCAATGCTGCGATTATACGCTCGTGGGCAACGACTCGTATGGTGATGGCTGGAACGGAGGTTCTTTGAATCTGGTGGTCAATGGGGTGCTCATAGATAGTTTTGTAGCCCTCGATCAAGGTAGCAGTTGGACGTTTGAAGTCTGTGATGGCGATGCCATTCAATTGGAATATTTTTCCGGGGATTACGAAAATGAAAACACCTGGTTTTTGCTGGGAGGTGCAGGGAATTTAATCACGGGGGATGGTCCTGAACCAGAGGTGGGGATGACGGACACTTTCTTGACAGATTGCAGCATCGAACCAGATCCTGGGTCGAATCCCTGCAGTGCCATGGAGGGGCAACTGGGTTGTGTAGAAGTGAACAATGCGACTGCGCCCGGTTCTTCTTATAGCCCTTGGTGTGCCAATTTTCAAGGCGGTGATGTGTGGTTTACGTATGTCGTGCCAGCGTCGGGAAGTTTGTCGCTTACCACCGAAAGCGTTGGTGAATTGAATGATACGGGACTGGCAGTGTGGACCGGTACATCGTGCACGGAACTGCAACAAGTCTCTTGTGATGACGATTCGGGCCCTGGATATTTCTCCCTGGTTCCCGCATTTAGTTTGGAGCCAGGAACAGAGCTGTATGTCCAGTTATGGGGTTACGGAGGCCAGACGGGGGCCGTCAATATATGCGCCTTGGATCCGGGAACGGTGGAGTTGGAATCCTCAGTGTTGCCCATTTTGTTGATCGAAACGAATGAACAAACGATCGAAGAGGAGGATAAAATCACAGCGGACCTTCAGGTGTTGTACAATGGGCCAGGCGTAGAAAATTTCATATCAGACGCCCCTTCTGATTACGATGGAAAGATTGGGATTGAAATCAGGGGGGCGACTTCTGCAGGCTATCCACAAAAACCGTATGGCTTTGAAACACGGAATCTCGACGGGACCAACAACAATGTGGTGCTGGTGGATATGCCGGCTGAAAATGATTGGGTGCTCTTGAGTAATTTTAATGACCGCTCCTTCATTCGAAATACACTCGCCCAGCATCTCTATGCTAAAATGGGAAACTACGCTCCAAGAGCCACGTTATGTGAAGTACAGCTCAACGGGAATTACCAGGGAGTGTATGTGCTGGGAGAAAAAATCAAACGCGATGCTGAACGTTTGGATATCGCTATGCTGAATCCCGATGAAAATTCGGGAGATGATGTGACGGGAGGTTACCTCCTTCAAATGAATTATTGGAACAATGAGAACAGTTGGGAGCTTTCGTACAGCCCGCCTGCCCACCCTACATTCGACGTTCACTTGCGGTATGAAATCCCCAAGCCTGAGGAGATCACCCCGAGTCAAAAGGACTACATCGCAGCATTTGTTGATTCCATGGAGACGGCGCTATACAGCGATACGTTTGATGATCCCACAGTCGGCTACCGCGAGTTCCTCGATGTGGAGTCATTCATTGATTATTTCTTGCTCAACGAATTGAGCCGCAACAATGATGGATTCAAAAAGAGTCGATTTTTTTTTAAAGACAAGCACAGCAACGGAGGAAAGTTCAAGGCAGGACCCCCGTGGGATTTCGATTGGGCCTGGAAAAATTTGGCTTCTTGTGAAATTTTTGAAAGCACTGAAGGGGCAGGCTGGGCCCATTTGATCAACAATTGCCCAACCGACAATTACACACCCGAATGGTATGTGCGTTTGCTTCAAGACAGCACCTTCGGAAACCACTTGAGGTGCCGATACGACGAATACCGCGCGGAATTCTTGAACATGGAGTACCTCGGAAATTATGTGGACAGTGTCTCGAATTTACTCGTCGATGTTCAAGCGAGACATTACCAGAAGTGGCCCTTTTTAGGTGTTGCTACGGCTTCTCCAGAGCTCGAGCCGATCCCAGAAACGTATGCAGATGAGATGGTGGCTCTGAAAAATTGGATTGCCGTTCGATTGGATTGGCTGGATGCCAATCTTCCTCAAGAGTGCACGGGCATTTCGATTGGAATTGAGCAGGAAAATGGCCTGACCAATCGGGTCTACCCAAACCCCAGTACGGGGCAATTTACCATTCAGGATAGGATTGATTTTTTGAAGATCTATACGTTGGATGGCCGGCTTATTCAATCGCCTCAGATGCAAGGCCATTCCTCGCCTGTCACCTTCACCATCAATCAAAAAGGGGTGTTTGTTGTTGTTTTTATGAGCGCAGACCAGATGCACTATCAGCGCGTTGTCGTCAAGTGACGTAACGGTTGTGGTCAGCAGGTCACCCTCGTCGACTTCTCGAGGGAAATACCCCTCAATCGGAGTGTATCATAAGTCACTCGATGTCCTATCTCGATTATGTAGTTTATTCCTTTTTAAATTGAATCTTAGTCCAGGAAGCTATACTATAGCCGTGAGGACAGCGACAGTCTACAATATAAGTGCTTGACAAATTGTTTAATAATAGGGAGCACTAATTCAATACTTTTGGTTTGGTCCGACAGAGCAAGCAGTTTCGAGCTTTTTCAATTATGTTTATAGCCTAACTATTTTATTATGTCCCTGTCTATCCAAGAGCCTTTATGCATAGAAAATCATGATTTAAAGTTGCCTTTAGATGCTGAAATGCTCGCTCAGGTAGGGAGTTACGGTAGACTGGCGAGATTCAATGAGGATGCGATAATCTTTAAGGAGGGAGAACAGCTGAGCATGGTGCCTATTCTCGTTGAAGGCCGTGTTCGTGTTTTTTATCGCAATGACAATACCGATCGAGAATTGTTGCTTTATTCTGTAACGCCTCACGAGACAAGCATGTTGTCATGCGTTACTTTCCTGAGCGAGGAGAATAGAGTCAATATGTATGCCGTGGCTGATGCAGAATCCGTTCTGCTGTATGTTCCGACGAATATCATCATGTTTTGGTCCAAAACGAAATTGGAGTGGAATCAGTTCGTTGTCAATTCGTTCAGAGAGATATTCGATATGCTGACCCGAGGTCTTCAAAGTGCAGGAACATCAAGTCTCGAAGAGCGCATTCTGGATTTCTTAAAAATCCGAGTGCATACCGGAAATTCGAATTGCATTTCGATGACACACTTGGAGATTGCCAATAGTTTAGGGACTACCCGAGTTGTTGTTTCTAGAATTTTGAAAACGCTAGAAAGTCAGAGGATCCTCTCACTGAGGAGAGGTACAGTAGAATTGTTAATTCGCTAATTTCAAGACGAGGGCATGAGGATGCGTCCTGCTTCGTTGTTAATCTGGCGCATTTCAAAATCAGCTCGAATCCGATTTTCAGCCACACCGCAGAGGTCCTTCCGATTCATTGACTCTTCTTTAATTTCATCGTTTTCAATAGTTTTTAGGACGTGCACTTCGATTTGAACCTTACGCACACGGAGCATATTGTACACGTAACTCACCACCGACCCCTTGTCAACGGTGTAGACAAAAACATCAAGGTCAGTCTTCGATACGGGTTTACCGTTCGCCTTGGTGTATTGAAATGTCAAGGGGGTAACCCCAGCGTTAGAAGCCATTGCTATTTGAAAGAATGAGGAGTGAAATGGGAGCATTTCAAACCCATTGTTGGACCGTCCTTCTGGGAAAAACCCAACATTAATTTTGGACTGACCGACCATATGAATGGCTGGTTCTAAGACCTCTTTGATGGATCGCTGACGGGAACGATTCACAAAGACAAAGCCCAATTGCTCCATCACCCATCCGACACCTTTGACTCCTCTGATATCCGTGTTGGAAATGACCATGCACGGTGACAAGGCCATGAGCATGAGAGAATCGATGACTCCTTGGTGATGACAGACCACCAATTGCTGCTCATGATTGATCTGTCCGATAACATGCATGCGCACACCAATCACCCGCATCAAGATTTTGGAAGCTGGATAGATGATCCAACGTGTGTTGAAACGAACAAACCGATGCCGCGCAAAAGGCAACGTCAATAGCCTTAATACAACACCCGCGAGCAACATCAAGGATGCAATGCACACAATGGCTGAAATTCTCAAAGTCGGTAGAATGTGTCCAGAGAGGTCTTCAGATAAAGGCCGATGAGAAGTGGCTGAATGGGACATGTTTCTGTTTTTTGGATGTCCTCATTTTCAATCTAGTTGCGAATAGTGAAGATGAAAACGGTATAAATATATTCCAATATAGTCCGTTTTTTTCTAGCCTAAATTCAATGAGGAGTTTTGAGTGAATTGTATTCTATTTAGAATTAGCCAGTTAGTAATCCAAAGATGTACGCATCTGGAGCGTGACCCGTATCCACTCGTTGAGGAGACACTATTGCACAAATGCACATCACGTTTCAAACGAATTTGAAATCATAGATGCTCCTCAAGTAAGTGGAAAGGAAAAAACCAGTGCTCATTGGCCGCGTGATTTCTATCGGTTAAACTTTCCTTCAGAGGTTCCACAGAAGTGGTGCTCAGCGCACCAGGAGTCTCTTTGTGGATAGCGAATGCGCTTCTTTAACCTGAACCAGATAGACTCCGGGTGACCATCCGCTAATGTCTACTGGGATGCCATCCCAATTGCGTTGCATTTTCATCCTTCCTTGGGGGTCAAAAATGGTAATGGGAGCTAATGGCTCGCAATGCTGCAATGAAAACCAATTGGATGCGGGATTGGGTGCAATGGTCCAATCGGATGCTGTTGTGTTTGCTTGAAAGAGGTCGTCATCAATGCCGGTGCCCGTTCCGTAGAGGTAGTATTCGTATTCGGCACGTTGCGGCGACAAGCTCATGGCTTCAGAATTGGTTGCGCTGACGTAAAACTTGATGTTTTCACTGCTGAAAGAAGGCAGGCCAACCGAGTAAATTCCATCTGAAGCATACGCATCTCCCTGTGTCCCGTCATCGACCATGGTGACGGATTGAAAATTACTTGCAATGTCTCCGGTACAATAACGCAACTGAACTTCTTCTGCACCGAAGACAGAAACAGATAGCACGTCGTTGCTAACGTCGGGAGAGCCCACGACGGGCGCTGTTTCAGAAATTTCGGGGTGGTCATAGAGAAATTCCATGCGCGCTTCGACCGTACTTAAAATCCCACCAAACCCCCAATTCCCCCACCATAGCGATTCATTCACGTTGGAGGTAAACTGTGGCATTCCAAACAGACCGTTGTTGTCAGCGGCAGCATCAGCGTATGCAAGGCTTTGAAATGCATCAATATCGGCTTGTATCTCATCCGTGTTCATCGACTCTTCCATGATCGTGCGGATGTGTGCGATGTACTGCATTCGATACGTCGGATGGTTAAAAAGATATTCTGTGAGTGGCCTGTTGTCTGCGGCGTCCCAACCGGTCCAAAATGGATCGAATTCGTACACTTCGTTCGGGTTCCAATAGCTCCAGCCCATAATGGCACCCACAAAGGAATTGTCAAAATCCCAAGGAATCATTTGGAACCGCTCCTCGCTGTCCTGGTAGAGATAGTAGTTGTGCACGTAATATCCGTTGTACGTATCCAAGTTGCTCACGACAGTATTCACCGCCATCGCCCAAAGGAACCGGTCAATATTGAGCACGTCTGAAAGGGATTCGGGGTCGAGTTCTAATGTCGAGATGAGATCCATTAATCCTTCCCATCCGTTAGCAGACTTGATGGTATAGCTGTCATAATATGTTACCGAGTCCGTTCCTAAGTAGGCGAAAGTGGGGTCACCACCTTCCGTTCCATCTCCTCCGTTTATTCCACAAAAAACGCCTGCGCCATCTCCTTTGAACAGTGCTCCATCGTTTTCGCCAAAGTGCTTGCTCAAAAATTGTCTATTGATGGATTCTGTATTCACATACATCCCCGTGTAATTGCCTTGGGTATGCAGTGGAATCAAATTGATTTCAGGGGTGGGAAGGTATTTCCGATAGATGCGACTCGCGATGTACTCCTTGCAGTACGTCGGGTCGAACCAGGCATTGGCCAACTTGACCTTGTTGTATTCCATGAGTTTTTGCCCCGAAATCCAGTAGTTCATATCCAGGTTATAGGGCACCTTGACACTGCCTTGCTCGTGCGGCAAGCAGAAAGTAGAATTCCCTTTGTAACGAACACCCACACTGTCCAAAACAATGCCGTCAAATGTCACGGTAGCAGGAAGTCGAAACGACGGGTCGGTGAAAAATGATTCACCTAAAATGTCATTGTATGCAGGGTCTTCGAAATCGATGTGCAGATGACGCAAATAACTAGGGTCATACAAGCCTCCCGCTGCGTCATAATGACTCTGTGGGTCAAATACAGTCAGGTTTTGAGCAGTAATTAGTGCTGGGAGACACATTAACAAAGAGAAAAATAGAGTTCTCTTACCAAATGCCATCAACGTCTTTTGCATAATGTGAAGGTAAAAAAAGGAAGCGAAAGAACCTTTATAATCGCATCAATTCCATCGATTTTCACCTGTGTTGATGCTTGTAAAAGGCAGTCTCATGACGCTCAACGTCCGTGGTTATTTCTGTTGGGTGCTGGATTCAAAGGCACCCTCAAGAGCAGCATGAGATCGAACAAGGCTGTCCAATTGATTCAACTTGGTCATGTAAACAACGACCTGGCTCTGGTGAAGTTTGATGCGGTCTTTTAGTGCCAATGTTCGAAAGTAGAATTGGAGGTTTGAATAATGTTGCCGAATGGCTTCATCCTTAAAAAACAATCTGTTTTCTTCCAGGGATTTCGTGTCCATTAACATATAATTCAAAAAGGGGTGGGCTTCGTTGTAGTAATTCATCGCGACACCGTCTACGAGATGATTGTTGTCGTCCACTTGTTTGGCTACGGCTTCATAGTAATCGCGTAGTTTTATGTTGACTTCAATGGGGAAGGATTGTATCCGTCCTGAATTGACCAATGACTTGTAGGTAGCATCTACCATGAAAAAGGTGGAATAGTTGTAGACATATCCAATGGAGATTAGACTGTCAACAAAGGCATCATATGGCAGCGCTTGTGCACGTCGATTTTGAATAACTTCGAGCAGTCTAAAGGCCTTTGCATCTCCTTCTAGAATGCGGTCGTAGACAAGATTTAGACTCTGATGATCATGCTCCAAGTCGACCAATAAGGCATGGATGTCCACATGGTGAAGGCTGTTATTTTTTCGATCCGAATTCCATTCGTTCATCCAAAATGACACAGAAATCCCCAGAAATACAACTAAGAAATCTAGAAAGTATAGGAATCCGAGTTGATCTGATCGTCTTGTTTTCAGTAGTGTTTTCATCGCACTCATTTCAGGAGGGAAATTAGCCTTCTGAGAACAAAAAGACGACAACTTAGATCAAGATCGTTTGTTTCGTTTTAAGCCAAAACTTGGACGTCCTCCGCTCGTATTTCCCGACTTGGATGAGTTGTCACCACTTGGACGGTCCGATCTGCGCTTCTTACCATAGCCCTCCTTTTTAGGGAAACTGCCAGGACGATCCGTGCTGATGCGTTGTCCGTAGCTCTCTTTTTTTGGGAAGCTACCTGGACTATCCGAACGTTTGGGGCGGTCATCCCCGTCAGAATTCCACTTCTTGGTAAAACCTTCTTTTTTCTTGTAGCCACCTGACCCACCTGACCCACCTGAGCGACCTGAACTACCGTAACCACCCGAGCCACCGCGGTTGTCCGAGTCCCTGCGGTTTCCATAGCCTCCTGAACGACCGCCATATCCACCGCGACTAAACCCTTCCTTGCGGTAAGGCTTATCCGGTTCGGCATTCGCTCGCTTGTTCAGATCTGTCTTTGAATCCAAGTTGAGACGTTTCATTTCGCCTGCAACGAGACGGGCAATAAGCTCCTCTCTCGTGAGGTCAGCAAGTTGCTCATCGACCAGTTCAAGATGTTCGGAAGCGATTCCCACAGCGGCGGGTTGCTCGCGCAACTCCGTTGCCCAATTTTTCAGGCGGGTCTGCACGATGGTCGTCGCGTCTGGAACAAGGATTTGTTCCATGGAAATGTCCAAGTCACGCGAGAAGCGATTGATGTGTCCCTTTTCTTTCTTGTTGATGAAGGCCAGAGAAACACCTTTTTTACCAGCACGCGCTGTACGTCCTGATCGGTGCGTGTAATAGGCTTTGTCGTCGGGCAACGAATGGTGGAACACGTGCGTAAGATCGTTGACGTCGATTCCTCGAGCGGCAACATCGGTTGCAATCAACACCTGCAATTCACGTCGTTTGAAACGTTGCATAACCCGATCCCGTTGGTGTTGGGATAAGTCGCCGTGAAGTGCATCGGCTCGGTATCCCTCTTTCAAAAGATCTTCCGCGAGGTTTTGGGTGTCTCGCTTCGTTCTGCAGAACACGACACCATACAAGTCAGGATCAAGGTCGAGAAAGCGGCACATGGCCTCGAATTTATCCGTGTGGCGGACCAAAGCATACTGATGTTCAATGTTAATGTTGACCGAGGTTCCTGGATCAATGCGGACTTCAAACGGGTCTTCCATGTACTGCTTGACCATTCGGCGAATCTCACGTGGCATGGTCGCAGAAAACAACCAAGTTTGCTTGGTGTCCGGAGTGAATTCTAGGATGGTATCCAGTTCCTCCTTGAATCCCATATTGAGCATCTCATCGGCCTCGTCCAAGACTAGGAACTTGATCTGATCTAGCTTCAAAGCCTTTCTTTTGGCCAAGTCTATGAGACGACCGGGTGTGGCAATCACGACTTGACATGGACCCCGCAACTGGCGCATTTGTTCGCTGATGTTGGCTCCGCCATAAACAGCGACGGTCTTGAGGCCCCTAATGTTGCCAGCAAATAAGGCCATTTGCTGGGCAATTTGTTGGCCCAACTCTCGGGTTGGCGCTAAAATGAGCGCCTGAACGTGGCTCTCTTTCGGGTCGAGAAGATCCAAAAGGGGTAGTCCAAACGCGGCAGTTTTACCTGTTCCCGTTTGAGCCAAACCAATGAAATCCCGGTTGCCTTCCAGTAGAACTGGAATGGCTTGGTTTTGGATTTCAGTGGGAGTTTCAAAACCGAGTTGACCGATGGCTTTGAGGATCGGGGCCGAAAGGCCTAGGTGATCAAATGATTCCAATAATTCTATACTTGGGGCAAATATCCATCAGTTCGGCTAGAAATGCTTGGAAAGTCTTGTCTAATAAAGAATAATCCGCTCAAAGTGAGCTAGTGACGCACGCATAATGGGCGGGGTGAGCGTGCGAAATTGCTGTTCGTTTAGAACGATAACGAACACAAATCAGGCGTCCTTTGTAAGAGTCAGGCCGCAGTATTCAATTATCGATGGTCTATTCACATTGACATGCGGACTCTTTTTCGTGTGTCCGCATGTCAGTATGTTTCGCGTGGTTTAATCACGAAGTCTTCAATAAAAACCACGGTATAGCCGGTTCATCTAGCAAATAGAAACTGGCTGGATTCCTGTAATCAATTGGTGAGGATTACTCTCCGAAACTGCGTAGAAGTGGCAGATTGCACCCGAATGAGATACAAACCAGGCGAAAGTGCACTCAGGTTCAAGTCTATGGAAGCGTTTGTGACACTCGATTGACTCATAGCCGTTTGTCCGCTGGAATGGATGACATCGATGGATTTAACCCCGACGTCCATATTCCCGATTTGAATGACGTCTTCGGCGGGATTGGGAAATAGTGTCATTGAAAGCACCTCTGCATCTATGACGTTAGAGATGGGCTCTATATTCACTTCATCGGTCACTTTGCAGCCCAAAGCATCAAATACGACAACTAAATAATCTCCAGCCACTAAATCTTCAGGGGCGACCACTTCCAATGTGCCGAGTACATACCAAGTAACCTCATAAGGCTCAGATCCGCCTGTGATCTCAAGGCTTCCGTCATTGCCCGTAATGTTGGTGTTCAGAACCAAAGGATCTCCGTCGGGTGATGTAATATCCACCGTCCAGCTGGTAGAGCAACCCAGTGAATCCGTCACCATGACTCCATACTCACCAGCTTCCAAGCCATCAAAACTTCCCGTTGTATTGATCATTGGTTCCATCCCGCCGAAGGCATCGAGAGAGAAACTTAATCCACTTTCTATGCCAATCGTTTCAATTTCAATTGTTCCATCCATGCCATCGACACAAACGTTGTTGGTGATTTCGTAGGTGACGTCAAGAGAATAGCAAGAGCCGTCATCAAGAACAGCTTCGGAATCATAGTTGCATGCCGTTTCATCCATGCATCCCTCCACGGGTGGCAGAAGCACGGCGTCTACGATGTGGAGATACCCATTATCCGTTTCAAAATTAGCTCCGACAACCAATCCATTGGCGACGTAAATGCTGTCTCCTGTGTGCGAGACTTGCAGTGCCCCGCCACTGGCCATGGTCAATGACATCCCATCTTCTAAGTCAGACGACATGTACAAACCTTGTGTGAGATGATACAATAGCCCCTCTGTAGTTCCCTCCGTGTCGGCCAATACATCCGCCAATTCCAATCCAGCTATATCTAGGAATGTGAGCAAGGCAGAGTCTGTTGGTGCAAATAAGGTCATTGCTCCAGGGGTGCCCAAAGTTTCCAAAAGTCCCATCGCATCCAAAAGTGTATTGAGAATCGTGAGCTCTTGATCTTCCAAAGCATCTGAAAGAAAGTAGCTCGGTTGAATCACGGCGTCAACCGTATGAACCATTGCGTTGTGAATGAGGATGTCAGCAGATTGTACTTGTGCGTTGTTTACGTTTACTTCACCGTTCGCTCCGATGGTCACGTAAAGGGCATCACCGGAGGACGCATCAACGATTGCTCCTTCTTGAAGGTCAATAGCAGCGATCAGGGAGTTTTCTACCCAATGAATCCGAATGAAATCCTCCAAACCATCGCCGTAAAGAAGATCGACAATGGTCATGTCGTTCTCATCGATGTATTCGAGGACGGCAGCGTCGGTCGGAGCAAAGAAGGTTAGTGTTCCCAATTCCTCAAACTCTTGGACGAGACCAGAGTTCTCTAAGGCGATGTTGGCATAGTTGTGACTTGGACTTGCGCTCAGCCATTCCGAAACAGTGGAGACAGGCATGATCACACCTTCAGTGAGGTGGACAACACCATTTGATGCTATGAAGTCTGCGGCGACAATCGCAGTGCTGTTGGCGAATTGAGCGGTATTTGTAAAGGTCAAGGACATACTTGTACCCAATTGAGTAACGATGGAATTGCCGTTCTCCCAATCACTAAACAAGACGGTTTCACCAATCGATAGATGATATTGAATGAGTTCATACGCCTTGTTAGATTCGAGGAAGGTTACCAAATCCATTCCCAATTCAGCGGCATAGTTTTCAATGGCCATGTCGGATGGGGCAAACAAGGAAACATCTTCTGATTCTTGCAAGGTGCTTGCGAGTTCGAAATTGACCGCGATTTGAACAAGATGACTGGTAGATGAGCTATTCGATACAATTTCAAAAACATTCAATTGAGCATGTCCGAGTGTACACGAAAAAAGAAATGTGAGCGGGAGAATGAGATACTTCATGCGCAGAAGGGTTATGGAATATAATAGTGAATTTCTAGGTAAGAAACAGCATGTCTTTAACGCGCTTGGTAGCTTTTGTTACACAGTGTTTCGAGGTGTGTGTTTTGTTGAAAAACGAGCGCGATGGTGTTGATTTCTCAAGTACGAAGCTGTTTTTTTGTAAGGCTCTACTTGATTGCCATCGCAGGTAGTGCTTGAATAGG
>CAJWIF010000066.1 GCA_913041135.1 uncultured Flavobacteriales bacterium | reverse complement strand
TACACTCATAATTTCGAATCAAGAAGAAGACGAGCACAATCGACCGTCAGGATTACAAATCTATGCGACCGAAGCTGTCGATAGAAGACCGACAAAACCACTTATCCAAGTTGGGATGTTGAAGCCTCCAACCAGCAAATCGACCCAACGATGTTACCTTTACACTATGCGGAATCTATCCCAACCTCTTCAAACTCGTTGGAACCCAGCGATTCTGGATAGAAACCGTTTGTTTTATGCGTTATGGACAACGTTCCTGTTTCTCATCTTGATCTGGGGCGTTTTTTGGTTCAACGAACTCTATGACTTGAATTGGAAAAAGTGGGGGAATCACCCAAAGGTGTGGTCCGATTGGACGGGTGTATTGACATTCCCTTTTCTTCACGGTGATTTAGATCATTTGTGGAACAATTCCGCCACATTTTTCACGCTCAACGGACTCCTCTTTTATTTCTACCGCTCCATCGCGTTGCAAACTTGGATCGCATTGTTTCTCTCATCGGGAATAGGGTTGTGGCTATTCGCTGATGGCGGAAACCACATCGGAGCTAGCGGCTTGATCTATGCGCTCGCGGCATTCCTCTTTCTTTCTGGTATCATCCGAAATTCACAACTTCTTCTGCGCGTATCACTCGTTGTGGCGTTTCTCTATGGTGGCATGGTATGGTGGATGCTGCCACTCGACTCGCACATCTCGTGGGAAGGTCATCTTGCAGGGGCAGTGAGCGGTGTCCTGCTCGCTCTGCTCGTGCGTAAAAAAGGTCCTGTTTCGGATGCGACCCTGTTTACAGAGGACACGCACGATGAACTTCTTCCCGCATGGTGGGCAGAAGCTCATCCCAATCACCCAGACGTCATTGCACAACGTTCAGCCGCTGAAGCGCAAGCATCTGATTCTGGCTGGACTGACATTGACTACACCCTGATTCCGAAACCGCCCACACAACCGAAGAAGCCCAATTCGTGAGGTGATGTGATGCACTTTTGGACATCAAAAAAGGCAGACCATGTGGCCTGCCTTTTTTTGATTGAACTCAATCAAACCCATTATGCATTGAGCATCACGGGCATCACCAACATCAGCACGTCTTCTCCAGCTTCTTCTGGCTCTGAGGGACGAATAATCCCTGCTCGGTTCGGCGCGGAAAGTTCCAATGACACTTCTGCACTCGACAGGTTGTTCAACATGTCCATCAAGAAGCGGCTATTGAAACCAATCTCCATATCCTCTCCAGTATAGCTGCAGTTCAATCGTTCATTTGCCTCGTTAGCAAAGTCCAAATCTTCCGCGCTCACATGCAATTCGCTTCCTGCTAATTTTAACCGCACTTGGTGGGTTGTCTTATTGGCAAAGATCGAGACCCGGCGTATGGCCTGAAGGAAATCCACCCGGTTGATCACCATTCGATTCGGATTCTCCTTTGGAATGACCGCCTCGTAGTTCGGGTACTTCCCTTCAATCAAACGGCAAATGATGGTGACCTCATCAAAGCGAAAACACGCATTGGACTCGGTATAACTCATCGAAACTCGATCCGCATTGGAAGCGGCATTCTTCAACAAGTTCAATGGCTTTTTCGGCACAATGAACTGCGCTCCTGCACTCGCTTGAACATCCGTTCTCGCATACCGGACCAACCGGTGTGCATCGGTGGCGACAAATCGAACGTTATCGGCATAAAATTCAAAATAGATACCGGACATCACCGGGCGCAAATCATCATTTCCTGCAGCAAACAACGTGCGGTTGATTGCGGTAATCAATGTTTTGGCTTCGACATCAAACGTAGCGGCATCCTCCAACATCGGTGATTTCGGGAAATCATCCCCATTCGCACCCGTTAACTTGTATTTGCCCGCATCACTCGTCAGCTCCACACCATATGTTGCAGGATCAACCTTGAAGGTCAAAGGGATATCCGGAAACGCTTTGAGAATGTCCAAAAGCATCTTTGCTGGCACAGCAATGGCTCCCGTATCCTGTGTTTTGACTTCCAATTTGGTCGTCATCGTAGTTTCCAAATCACTCGCTGATATCACGGCTTCTCCTGGGCCAAGTTCAATCAAGAAGTTATCCAATATGGGCAAAGTATTGCTGCTATTCAACACACCACTCAATGAGGATAAGTGTCGGAGCAACTGGCTGCTTGAAACGATAAAATGCATGGGTTCTGTATGTCCCTCAAAGATGCTCCAACATCCCCTCTATTGCATGCTTCTTCCTGTATTTTCCACGATGATTTTTCCACAGTTAACACACCATGATTTCAACCGCACTGCAAAAGCGCGTATTTTTCACCTATGAAAACAGGAATTGTCACCATCTCGCTCATGCTTGTATCCTTTGGCACATGGGCTCAAAGTTCTGTCATCACTCCAAATTCAGTGGATTTACACATCGACCAGGAGACGAGCCGTGACCAATTGGGGCAAATGCAGCAGTCGTTGCAGGCCGTTGGTATCGGGTTTCGATATGACTTGGTTTCTTGGGAAGAGAACGCGCTGCAGTCAATCCGCATGGCCGTGCGTCTAGCCGATGGCACCATGGAAACAACCGAAGTGGAATCGTTCAATGAAGAAACTGACGTGCGCATCTTACTCTCTGGAGAAGGTGAAGCGCGCATTTTTTGTGTGGGAGTCGCCTGCCCCGATTAAGAGCGACACGGTTCTGCGTCAAGGTGATGCAGCCGCTATTACGCGATGCATTGCCTGATAGACCTGGTCTACATTCACATCGAATCCACATCTGAAGTGACTCTCAGGGCATCGGCGATGGCCATGCATTCCGCAAGGACGGCAGGCTAGCTTCTCCTGAATCTCTACCACTTCGTGATGGGCCGACAGCGGCCCAAATCCAAAACTCGGAGAAGTGGAACAAAAAACCGCAACCGTTGGGGCATTCATAGCGCTCGCGATGTGCAAGGGACCACTGTCGTTGGTCATTACAGCCTTCACCTGTGACATGGCATAGGCCACTTCGAGCAATTCCCAGCCTGCAGCAACGTGTACTCGGTCCGAATTCACCGCTCGGGCCAACTCCGTTAAAAAAGGTGCGTCAGAAGGACTTCCCATCAAGCACATATTGAATTCAGAATCTCCTTCAAGTTGCGTCTGGATCAACCCTTCCCAATGCGCTATAGGCCACTGCTTCGTTTGCCATTGACTCATCGGAGTCATGATAACCCAACTGCCATTGCTTCCATTGCTCAATGCATCCCAACGCCTCGCGTCTGATTGAGAAGGATACAATCTTGGGGCCATCAAGTCATTGGCCCATTCTCGGATTAAGTCATGATTCCTTTCCACTTCATGTGTTCCATCACCGAATCGGTGGGCATGGAGATGCGTAAACACACGGGCCAATGGATGAACGGCAAAGGCACTGCGAACAACCGCACCGCTGAGGCTTGCGAGCCAGCCTGAACTAGCGTGTCGATGGGGCGTGAATACGGCTCCAAAACGCATTGAACGCAATGCGGCACTCAGGCCAATCAAGCGCGCATACCGCTTCAAACTTCCCCCGCTTTTGTCCCAGACCCAAGTCCGTTTCACAAATGGATGCTGGGCAAACAAGGACTCATTGCCCTTTCGAACACACAGGTGGATTTCATCTTGCGGACGCGCCGCATGCCACGTCTCCACCATAGAAGTCGCTAAAATCGCATCTCCTATGAAAGCTGTTTGAACAAAGAGCACCCGTTGACCTGCACGCATGATGCGAAGATACATGCCGAAGAAGAAGCGATGTACCTTGCGGCATGGCACGTTGGATTGGTATCGATTTTGGAAAAGTTCGCACGGGACTCGCCTTCACAGATGGAAACGCACGCATTGCATTTCCACATGAAACGGTGCAGACAGCGCATCTTTTGAAGGCCTTAGAGTCGCTGGTTAAAGCTGAGGCTTGCGCCGGATTCGCATTGGGGATGCCCGATGCCTGGTCCAGTTTCCAGGCGCAAGAAACCGATAGCACCCAAGCCATCCTTGCTTTGCAATCGGACTTGCAAAAAAAATGGCCCGATCTGCCTGTTCACCTCGTAGACGAATCATTTACCAGCCGTGAAGCGCGCTTTTCGATGGTACAAGGGGGCATGAAGAAAAAAAAGAGAGAGGAAAAAGGAGCCATGGACCGAGTGGCAGCCGCGCTCATCTTGCAACGTTTCTTGGAAACACTTGACAACTAAGGCGCGCTATCCCTTTTTGAACACCTCTATTTCAGCTTGTTCGCGGACCAGATCAGAAAAGGTGCCTTCGTAGCGGGTCGCGCGCACGATGTGATTGTCCACCCAATGGTAATTTCCTCCGCGTGGCTTGCCCATTAGCAGTCCGTGGTAAAGGAAGCCGTGCTTATCGAACCAAGCCTCCGTCACTGCCCGATGCTCTTCAGTACGTGAGGTGAAAAAGGTAATGATGTGGCCATCGGCATGCCATCGATTCAATGTCTGCAAGGCATCAGGAAAAGGTAGACACGTCGCCATTCGTTCCGGGTCCTCATTGGGAACATCTTCCGTGATGGTCCCATCAATGTCTATCAGATAATTCTTGATCTCTGCAGGGAGGGTCGGCGACGCCGGCTTACCCTGTTGATCTACCAAGTCATTCAATTGCACCTTGGCGGCATTAGGACGTCCGGAGAACTCATTCATCCCACGAAATTAGTCACCAACATCGAGTTTTGAAAGTGACTCGAAAATCAAAAATTGAGGGTCAATACCGCCCTCAACCTGCTGGAGCCATAGCCTGTTCCAGGCTTTAAAACTTTCAGCATCCCCAGCAAGTCCGCGGGCATTCACCACCCGTTCTTGCGGATTCGCATGAGGAAATAGTACAGCATCAAAAAGATGTTCCAGATCCAGGCATCGCTCTGCATGCCTTGCGCGAACCGATTTCCTCCATTTTTTCTTCAAGCGTAACCATTCCTTTTCCATTTGCTTGAGCGCTGCCAACGTCGTTGGAACCACCTCCCGCCCCATTCCATTTGCATGTGCTTCCAATGCTTTGCCCCATTGACTCCATGCCTCCTGCACTTCATCATCTGGTTCCATCTGCATGCTCACCCAAGATGCTGAGGCGTCGGCCCCTTTCCACATACCACGTGCTGGAGACCATTCAACAGCTTGAGCCAATGTGGCCTGTTCCGTTGACCACACCAATGCACCATCCCGCAACATCAGTGCGGGCAATTCTATTTTGTGGTGATCAAAAGCTCGCCTGAGTTGCAACCAATACGCGACTTCACCTGGACCACCAATAACGGCAGCACTTTCCAATAAGAACTCCTGGTATAAGGGGCGCAAAGCAGCATTGGGACTCCAGTTTTTGGCCGAAACGGCTTCCCATGATGTTGACGTATTGTTCTCCAGCCATCGGTCCGAACGCGTCCGCTGACCCGCATCGTTTAAATGAAACACATTGTTCGGTTGAAGACGTAGCTGCGCTTTCCATCCAGCAGCCTCAAGAGCAGCGGTTGACTCTTTTACGGAATCGGCAATGCCACCTCCGTTCCATTCTGCATTCCAAAGATGACTTGCCGCTTTTTTCAGTTCGGGGTCGTCCCCGTCAATGACCAGGACACCCTGCTCTGCAAACATTTCATGAACCCACATTCTCACGCGTTGAGCTAAGGGCATGGAGTCAAATGAATGGTTGACTTGCATCGGCAAGACACCCGCTGTATTGGCCCAATGCGCCAACGCATTTTCGTCTTCTTGCGTCCAAACTAACCTTCCCACTGCCTTGCCTCTGGGATCTTCTTTTGGGCGCCAATGAAAGGCTTCATCCCCGCTGGAAAAAACCTGTGCAATCTCTTCAAAATCATGATCTTCGGAGGCGAGCCAAAAAACAGGAACAGCAGCAATCCCTTGATCAGATAACACCTTCGCCCATCGGATAGCAGAAAGGATCTTGTAATGAAAAAATGCAGGACCTCCCATCAAAACCAATTGGTGGCCCGTTGTCACCGCACGTGCGCCAGATCGAAAAGACTGAAGCTCTTCTGGAACTGGAACCGCTGCCGCTTGATATTGTCTTTCCAAGACATCCGAGACAAGGGATCGACGTTCCATGTTGATCCCTTGGGTATGAGTTAATCGATCTTGTATGCCTTGAAAACTTGAAGGAAAAGGCCAAAATGGCCGGATTGACTCTTCCTGCTTCAGCCAAGCACCGATAAGAGAATCCGAACCGACGGTATCAACTTGAGCTGTGGGGGTGCAATTCATGGCACGCATCATCTAAACAGTTCCAGAATTGAATGATCAACGAATGAGGTTCAACGAACCTGTCTTTGTCACCAGCTGGCCATTCATTTTCTTCATTTGCAATTTCCAGACATACGCTCCTGTCAAAGCCTCAGCACCTTCTGCATGCAGTCCATTCCATCCAACAGCATTCGGATCTGCTGTCATCCACATCAGCTCGCCCCACCGATTGAAAACCTCCATCTTAATGAGGTCCATGTTGTTCAACACCGGTAAAAAAAGATCGTTTTCTCCGTCACCATTGGGGGTGAAAGCATTCGGTACGAACCAGGACAGCGCATCATCCAAATCAAGATTCGGTCGATCGGGCTTCACATTCGGCCCTCTACCGTCTGACGTATTGTCCTCATTTTCCAACTCCCCGGTGATTTCGGAAATTTTAAATCCATCCAAGAAATAGTAGGCCATTGACGGGGCAATGCCCTCCCGCACTTCAATGCCATGCTGAGCATCCGCTCCAAACACACCCCAGGTAAAGTGGGTATAGGCTTCTTGAGCAGTGAACGCAAAGGCCATCCATTGCCATTCACGACTGAAAATCACTTGAGAAAAGGCAAAGTGTGGCTCCAATTCTAAGGGGGCCAACTCAATTTGCTCGGGTGAGCCTTCCGAAAAGAACATGCCCAGTCCACTCACTCCCAATCCGGCTTCAGAAAAAGGTGTGCGTTCCCCATTGGCAATAGCAAAGGTCATTTGATACCTGGCACCCGCAATCAACGCTTCAGAAAACTGTCCCGTCAAATACTCTCTGCGATTGGTTCCTTCCTCTCCACAAGCAATGAAACCCGCTAAAGCCATTCCTTGCAGCGGTGAAATGATGGCTACAGGCGTTTCAGGCAAGTCACCCCCACCGCTTCCTTCCATGTGATACACATCAGGATCACCAACTGCGCTTAAAGCGTTGCCCCAATAATCAGCCAACGTCCACTGTCCCGTGGTGTTGGGGAGTGACGAGACTGATTCGAATCCTCCGTTCATCACATCTTGAGACTTGCTCAGGTTCGGAAACACAAGCAACGCCAAGACAAAGCATGCACGAAGAAATGATGAGGTCAACCTATTCATGTTTGTAAGGTAAGCAAATTGCACGCGGGGACTTCGCAGAAAGGCCGAGTTAACAACCTCAAAACAGGAGCAAGCTCTCCTCAAGAGCCCCAATGCCAGCGCAATTGGATTCCACTCCAGAAAAGAGAATTCAATTGAGGCTGTGTGCGAACGTTCAATGCGACAGTCCAATAAGAAGAAGAAGTCGCCAAGGTCGATGCGCTAAATCGTCGGCGCAATCCAACATCCATTAAAGGGAAGACCTCTCCTGCCATTTGCTGCTTTACGGCATAGGCCTGGCCTCGATTTATATCAGGAAACTCTAAGCCAAAATCAGTCTCTGATTTCAGTAAAACCGTGGCTCCCACCGCTGCATGCCAGGCCCAATCCCGCCTCCAGGTGCGTGTCCAGCCCAACTGCAATGAAGTTCTCCAGGCCGTCCGATTGGACAACGTGACCGCCACCGTATCGGTTTCAACCCCGATGGGAAACCGTTCGTAAATGACGGCTTGCAAGCGGTTGCCGCTGTTGGACTGAACAAAGCCGATCACTGAATCAGACAGTTGCGCAACATCAAAAGACGGCAGGCGCAATCGCTCCAACGACACTCCCCACTCGACAGCATGTTGTTGTGACTGACCCGGTTTTTTGAACACGGGGTGACTGCTTCCAACATTCATTGAAACAAGCGCAGGAGGCTGACCAACCCATGAACCCACAGTACTTCCAGACTTCAGCTTTTCAGTCATCCCAAACGCGATTTGAGTCATCAAAAAACCGGCACGAAACGGTCGCGATTTCGCTGTTGATCGTCCAATTTTGGAGAAAGTGGTCGAATCAAATCGAACCTGCGCGTCAACAAACAAGATTTTTCCGTCCAATCGGATGCTATCTGATGGGATGTCATGACCCCAAGCGATTGAGGCAACTGCAAGAGTTGCATGCACCAAAAATACCTGCAAAGTGTGTATACCAGAAAAGTGCATCGGCATCAAATGTGCAGCAAAAGCCACAGCTTTTTACTGCAAACAGTCAATTTTTCAATTTCACCACTGCGGGCAGCACCCATTGGTTCTGATTGGTTTCCTGAAGTGTCGAAGCCTCCAAACTTTCCAATGGAATGGACTCCACGGGAAAACGCTCTAAAGACTGCAAGGCTTGTTGGTTCGGTGTGGAAGGTTCCGTATCGGGTTTGGTAAGTACCTGTAAGTCATCGACTTGCGACGTATCCATTGTTTCAAGGGATTCCAGAGATGCCTTTGGAGCCACCTCATCTGATGCAACAGGCACCGTAACGATTTCCGCGGCTGATGCGATGTCTGATCTTGTTTCAATCGAAGGAACGTTCAACGCCCCCTCCGGTTCTGACAATGCACTCCACCAGCCCGCACCACAAACCAAGAGAACGCCCATGCTGAGACCAAGACGTTTTGGCCATGGTGACGGGGCCAGCTGGGCGAACAACCGTTCCTCCAGATTTGCCGGAGGCGCGATCGATTCGCCTTGAAACATCCGCTTTACGCGGTCATCAAATTGTTCCTCGTTGCTCATGACTCTATCTCTTTCGCTCGTTTCGACATGCCGGCCAACACTTCTTGTAAAAAGCGCCTAGCACGACTCAATTGGCTTTTCGATGTGTTCAAATCAATTCCCAATTGCTCGGCGATTTCTTTGTGCTTGAACCCATCGATCACATACAACTTAAACACCATTCCGTATCCCGGAGGCAATTGCCCTATGGCACGTTCCAATTCCTCCTTTGTAAACTCTAATTCTTTGAACGCTTCTAAGTCCCTAGGGGTTGCATGGACCTCATCAAGATCGATGTGGTGCGCGTGCTTGAGGTTGCGGCGGTAGTGGGTTATTGCCGTATTCACGACGATCCTTCGCAACCATCCGTCAAAACTATTGTTCTCCGAAAATGAGTTCAAATGACGGAATACCTTGATCCAGGCTTCCTGCAAAACATCCTCTGCATCCGAGCGCGAATTGGTATAACGCATCGCCACTCCAAACAGCATCGAACTGTATCGCGAGTACACCTCTCGTTGAGCTGAGGGCTCACGGCGCTTGCATGCGTCAATCAATTCAATCAGTTCGTTCTCCATGCGTCTGTTAAAATAGACTCAAAAAGAACATTGAAGGTTGCTCCTGTTGATTCCAAGTCAGTCAATATTGTCAATCAATGACCAAAATGAGAGGCCGGAACGTCCAACCATTCGAGCGCCGCGCCAGCAAACATATTTTGCAGCTGCTCTTGGGACAACCCCATGGATTCCATGTAGCGGCCCAACTCCAAATCACCTAAAGGAAAAGGATAATCCGAACCCATGCAGATGCGATTGGAGCCCTGCAACTTCAAAACATAGTGCAACAAATCAGCATCATGGGTGATGCTGTCAATCCAGAATTTACCGAGGTACGAGCGAGGTTCTACGGGATTGTCGACTGCAACCAAATCTGGACGACAACGCAATCCGTGTTCCAATCGACCGAGCGTGGTCAAAAACGATCCGCCTGCATGGCTCAACATCACTCTCAAGTTGGGAAGCCGTTCAAAAACGCCCCCAAAAACCAATGAGCTGGCGGCACGTGATGTTTCCGCCGGCATTCCGACAAGCCAAGGGAGCCAATATTTTTCCATTTGATCTCTCCCCATCATCTCCCAAGGGTGAATCATAACAGCCATCCCCAAGTTTTGACACGCTTCAAAAAACGGAAAGAACTGGGGTTCTGACAAGTTCAACCCATTGATGTTGGATCCAATTTGAACCCCCAACAACCCGAGAGACTTCGCACGTTCCAATTCACGAATGGCTTTGTCTGTGTCCTGCATCGGTACCGTGGCAAGCCCCGCGTAGTGGTGCGGGTCTTTGGCAACCAATTCGGCCAAATCATCGTTTAAAAAACGACCCAATTCCAAAGCATCATCGGGCTTTGCGTCGTAGCTAAACATCACCGGAATGGTGCAGGCTACTTGGACCTGAACTCCGAGCCCCCCGTATTCCGATTTCCGCAATTCGGCATCCCAACAATTCGCCCCTATCTCACGAAAAAAACGGTCACCCTGCATCATTCGTGCAAACCCTGGATTCGGACTGTCTTCTAGATGAATGAACTGACCGTACCCGAATTTCTCGGTCCAACGGGGCATATTGCGTGGAATGATGTGGGTATGGCTATCAATTTTCAACATGGAATGCAGTTCTGTTCGGACAAGTTAAGTGTAGCCCGATGAAATCAATCGTTCCCCTTGCGCACACGCCTCAAGTCCAAACGATTTACTGGACTGATCACCCAGCCCGAGATGTCGTTTCTGACGAAGTGAGTGACCTGGTCATGAAACAAGGAGATAACGGGCAAATCCATAGCAATCAGGGCATTCATACTGCGATAGGATTGCAAGCGGCTTTCTAAATCCGATTCAAGCATGGCTTGATCCAATGTGGAATCAAACGCTGGCTCATTATAGCGGGTGTAATTGGGACCACTCGGCGCAAAGTTTTTCGAATGGAACAGCCCCAAGAAATTTTCTGCGTCTGCGTAATCAGCGAGCCACGATTTCCGAAACATCATCGAATTTCCTTGCGCAACTTGCTCCCGGTGCGTCGAAGAGGAGAGTACCTCTACCTCTACATTCAAGCCAATCGCACGCCATTGAAATTGAAGCGCTGCACAGAGATCTGTATAATCTGAGGTCGTGGATAACATGACATCGTCCCATTCATTGGGATAATCCAATCGGACCGAATCGACAAGCAACCCTGCTGCAACCAGCTCTTGCTTTGGCGCATGTGCGTGGCGCAATTCGCCCAATAAACTAGGCGGCACGAAATCTTGCGTTGGCACAACAGCTCCTCGACGCAAATGCCGAGCGATGCCATCTCGATCGATCGCTAGCGACATGGCTCTTCGAATGCGCACATCCTGCAACGGATTCCACTCGGACGCTGAGTCCGGTTGCAAGGTGATGCCGATGTAATCTGTTTTCAAGAATGGAACCTTCTCCAACCGAACGGTACCAGCATGTTCCAACCTCAAACCGCCTTCTTCATCAAGCAATTCCTCCATGTATGCCGCATGCAAACCACTCATAAAATCGTACTTCCCCTGCATCAACCCTTGGTACTCTGCCCCCATGTCGGAAGCGAAGTCGATGTGAACAGCCTCCAGGTATGGCAACGCATTGCCCGCCTCGTCTTTCTCCCAATAGGATTCGTTTCGATGCATGACACAGGCCACATCCTCCAACCACCAGGCCAATTTGAACGGGCCGCACCCGACTGGATGCGATCGGAAATCTTCGCCAAAGTGCTCCACGGCTTCAAACGCTACGATGTTGGCATAAGCCGTGGTCAAGAGACCCAAAAACGGAGGGAACGGCTGGTGAAGCGTGATCACCACCGTATCCATGCCCAAGGCTAGAATGCCATCTCCTGGAGCGGATGCATCAACTGGATCCAAAATCCACCGTCCACTGGAGGCCACTTTCGGATCCCGAATCCGATTCAGACTAAACACCACATCCTCTGCGACGACTCTTCTCCCCGACTCTAACCCGGGAACGCCTTCAACAGCAGGAAAATAGACATCATCCCGCAAAACAAACGTCCAACGCATTCCGCTTTCATCCACATAAAACGACTTCGCTACCAGCGGCTTCACTTCCAATTCAGGCGTCAATTCGACCAAACCATCGAACAACTGATCTGTAGCCCACATGGGCTCCAAGCTTCGAGCATGCGCGGGGTCTAAAGAACTCAAATTCGCACTTTCATTGTAGCGAAACACCGTCGAATCGTCTTCTGACAACCCGTGGCATCCGGACAGTATGAGCGCCGCAATTCCGCTTGTAAGGAGGGTCCTATTCACGGGTACAAATTAAAGCCCAACAAATGCGAA
>CAJWIF010000065.1 GCA_913041135.1 uncultured Flavobacteriales bacterium | reverse complement strand
CGTTCAATGTTTGCGTCACGGACTGGAGGCTTACGCTGCTCTTCCGGACCGTTCTTGGGTGGCCTGAAGTTCACATGCAACGCGGAGGGGTGTTCTGCTTTGATGGGTGAGAATGTGAAGCGGTCTGTATTGGGTTGGCTGGAGCAATGTACATTTCAGAAAGTCTCATGTGTATCTTGCTACTTCATTTGATAATTAGCACCAATGAATCGCCTTTACTCCCTGCTCCTATGGAGTCTTTTTTTCGTTTTTGCAGGATGTTTGTCCTTGAAAGGAAATGCTCAAACAGCTGATACCACTTGGGTCCAGACGTTTACCTGGGAAGAGCAAAACAACCCGGCCACGAACTACGAAAGTCCTGGACGTCGATGGTTTGATTTTCCATCTTCCACAAATGAAACGGCGTATCAGAAGGTTTTGATGTACCATACGTTGAAGTGTTTTGAGGACGGTACCGCAGGAGGTTTGGGTTATGCGTGTGGAGAATGGGATTACCTCACCTACAATTATTTGTTTGACCACACAGGAACATTAGACAGCAACCTCTTAACGCATCCCCATTGGCTTGTTGACGATTTGAACTTTGTAGCGGATACGCTGATTTATGTTACTGAAAGTGGGTCTGTATCCGATACCATTCGCACCCTGTACGAGTTGATTCAATTGGGTGACGTGGCGACAACAGAAGAAGCTTCCAATGCAAGTTTGGTGTGGTCTGATGCCATGAGTTCAGCTGATTTCATGCCGCAAACGGCACGTTATCAGTGGTTGTGGACAGCGTCTGAACTCGAAGGAATGGGCTGGGATGGTTCTCCTTCTGCGGGTTTTGAACTTCCTTGGATCGAGGAATTGTCTGAGCAACGGGATGGTGCACAGTGGAAGGCGTATTGGACCGCTCAAGATTCGTTGGATGGTTTTTGGAATGGTTCTGCTGCGGCTTCGTCTGGAGTGTCTGATTTGAATAATGCGGGTCGCTTTGCTTGGAATGAGCCCTTGATTTGGGATGGTGAAGCGCATTTGATTATTGAACTTCAACTGCAGGAGGCGATTTGGAATGACCCGGCTTCGGTCGTCATTCCATCTGTGGATGCGCCCGAGCAAACGTGGCGAGCAACTTCTGCAGGTCATTTTGTTCGGTTCGACGGAAATGATCGCTTCGAAGTGAATGCCTTAGAATTGGACGGTATTGGTGCAGAAGTCACGGTTGAATTTTGGCAGCGAGGAAACGAAATTTTTCAGCCAGAAAACAATTCCATTTGCGAAGGGTTCAATGCTTTTAACCAGCGAGAGCTCAATATTCACCTTCCCTGGTCCAATGGACGCGTTTACTGGGACGCCGGATACGATGGTGGGTACGATAGAATTGACCAAGCAGCGGCAGCTGAACAGTATAAAGGCGTTTGGAACCACTGGGCTTTTGTCAAGAATGCAACGGAAGGAGTGATGTCGATTTATTTGAATGGAACGCTGTGGCACACAGGACAAGACCTGGACAATGCGTTCGGAGAAATGGTTCGTTTTCATATCGGATGCAATGGCAATGGTGGCAATGATTATCGGGGCGACGTGGATGAGTTTAGGATCTGGGCAGCGGCATTGGACGCTGCAACCATTGCAGAATGGATGGATCAGACACCTGGTGAGGAGCATCCGCAATTCGATCAGCTCAAGGCGCATTTTGATTGGGAAACCGAAGGAGGGTATCAAATTGATGGCGTTGGAGCCTCTGGCTTTTTTCATGGCAATGCTGGCCGGATGGCGCACAGAGGTTCGGAGGCCTTTATGCTTCAAGGCGAAATGCCTGATGCGGCGCGTCCTGTGCTGACTTGGTTGAGCGGAACCCCCGTATCCTATGAATCCATTGAGGTGGACCGAACAGTTCCTGTTCCTCCGCTCAGTGTGTCTGAATGGGCTGTATTTGGGAATGATGTCAATTGGACTGCGTTGGATTACGCTTGGGCGCATGATGCTGTTATGGAAACCCGTATGTCGACAGGAGAGCTTTTGGCGACTTATCCTGTTGAAGGAACGTCTGTGATTCTTATCAACGACACGCTGGAGTATTTTTCTCCGTCATTTGAAGTCATTGATCGCTATGAATTGGCACGTTATATCACACCCTACGGAATCGGACTCACTTTGGGTGACGAAGGCTGGACATGGGTGTTTGACGTAACCGACTTTGTGGGCATGCTGCGCGATAGTGTAGAGCTGCAAGCTGGAAATTGGCAAGAGCTTTTGGATCTTCGATTTGCCTTTATTGAAGGGACTCCTGCTCGCGATGTGAAGCGGGTTGAAGCGTTTTGGAAGGGACAGTACAATTTGAGCAGCTTTGATGAAAACGTCACGGATCATGTCTTTACTCCTGTTTTAGGGGAAGCCATGTTCAAACTCAAAACCCGTGCAAGTGGGCATGGTTTTGGATCGGGGAACAACTGTGGTGAGTTTTGCTATAACGCCCATTCCGTTAAAGTAAACGGAGAGACACAGTGGACATGGGAAGTCATGAGAGAATGTGCAGACAATCCTTTATACCCTCAGGGAGGGACTTGGATTTATGACCGTGCGGCCTGGTGTCCAGGCGCTCCTGTGGATACCAAAGAGTTTGAATTGACCAATGTTGTGACTGCCGGTGAGCCATTCGCTGTGGACTATGATATTACGTATGACCCCGATGGCAACTATCGCTTTGAAGGCCAAGTCGTCGCTTACGGTGAAGCCAATATGCAGCATGACGTCGAAATCTCGGAAGTTTTGGCTCCTTCAGATAACAAGTTGCAATCCCGATTCAATCCAATTTGTGAGTCGCCACAAGTCATCATTCGTAACAACGGCGCTGAGCCATTGACGAGCTGTACATTCAATTATGGCATTCAAGGGGGAGAAGAAACGACCTTCCAATGGACGGGTGAACTCGCGTTTTTAGAGTCCGCTGTGGTGGATTTGCCTTACATCGACCCATCTCTTTCTGAAGGAGATAACGAGGAAGAATTGATTTTTGAAGTGGCGGTTAATGCTCCCAATGGTCAATTGGATCAGGAGCCTCGGAACAATGCTACGACCAGTCGATTTCATCGTGTTCCAACGTGGGCCTACTCCGATTTGGATGACAATCGGATCATCGTTTGGACCAAAACGAATCTAGTCCCGAGTGAAACAACCATTGAATTGACGGATGCCGCAGGCAACGTGGTGTGGGAACGCGGTTATGCAGAGGCCAATACAACCTTCCGAGATACCCTGTCTCTGAATCAAGGCTGCTACCGATTGACCATTTATGATTCGGGAGATGATGGGCAAGGCTTTTGGGCCAACAATGATGGCAGCGGGTATACGCGTGTCAAAAAAGTGGCGGGTGGAAATTTCATCAATTTCGAGCCGGACTTTGGCAAGTCCATTTCACAGGCTTTCTTCTTTCAAACGAATCTCGTTGGCGTGGAGGAGTTCATTTCGAACCGTCACTTCGGGTTCCAGGTGTTTCCGAACCCAAGTGATGCACAATTCAATGTGCGTCTTGACGGATGGAATGGGGGTCAGTTGGCGAACTGGAGTTTGCGTGACCCCATGGGCAGATTGATAGATCAAGGAGCTAGGCGGCTGAACTCGGGTGAGCTGCTGGTGCTTTCCTTGAGAGAGTATCCTCCGGGAACCTATGCATTAACGGTCGCCAATGAGTTGGGGCAACGCACAACGCAGTGGATTCAAGTGAGTCGCAAGTGAGTCAATGCTGCGATTTCTTAACGCGAACCAGCTGTGTTGCGCTTTATTTTGGTTTGTTTGACCTTTTTGTGTCAAAAAAACTGATTTTGTTGGTAATTTTTTAAATAACCTGGAGTGACCCCCCTAAAATTTAGGGGTAACTTCGTGTAATTATTAGAAAAAACCGATTTTCATGAGTATTTCTCGCCAAAAAGCCCTTGAGGATGTTTTAGAACGCACTCCTCGGCACCGGGAGCGTCCTTCGAATAAAATTTCACAGTATTACGGTGAGAACGTATTCAACTTGCATACGATGCGAGAATACTTGACGGATGAAGCATGCGATAGCATCTTGGATGCGATGGACAATCACACTTCGATCAGTCGTTCTATTGCCGATCAAGTGGCGTCTGCTTTAAAGGAATGGGCCATTTCACGGGGAGCTACGCACTACACGCATTGGTTTCAACCTTTAACCGGAGCCACAGCAGAGAAGCATGATAGCTTCATTACTCCAACCGGAGATGGACGTGCAATCGAGAAATTCGACGGTTCTCTTTTGGTGCAGCAAGAGCCGGATGCGAGTTCATTTCCGAACGGAGGGATTCGAAACACATTTGAAGCAAGGGGCTACACCCTTTGGGATCCAACATCCCCGGCATTTGTTTGGGAGAGTACACTGTGCATCCCGACGATCTTCATCAGCTATACAGGATTTGCACTGGACAATAAGATGCCTTTGTTGAAGGCGTTGGCACGAGTGGATTCGGCTGCAACGGATGTGTGCCAGTACTTCGATAAGAATGTCACCAAGGTAGTGGCCACTTTGGGATGGGAACAGGAGTATTTCCTAGTCGATAAATCCCTCCACGGCGCACGACCTGACTTGCAGTTAACGGGCCGGGCGTTGTTTGGCGCACCTCCTGCGAAAGGGCAGCAGCTTGACGATCACTATTTCGGAAGCATACCTGCACGCGCAAGTGCCTTCATGAAAGAATTTGAGTTGGAATCCCACAAGTTGGGAATTCCGGTAACGACACGGCACAATGAAGTGGCGCCGAATCAGTTTGAGTGCGCACCTGTTTTTGAAGAAGCCAATTTGGCCAATGATCATAACCTGTTGCTCATGGAGGTGATGGAGCAAGTTGCTCGGAAGCACGATTTCCGAGTACTCCTTCATGAAAAACCGTACCCAGGACTCAACGGTTCAGGTAAGCACAACAACTGGTCCCTAGGAACCAATACGGGAGTGAACCTCTTGAAGCCGGGCAACAACCCGAAAACGAATTTGCGCTTCTTGACGTTTTTCATCAACACGTTGGCCGCTTTGAATACGCATGCGGACATCGTGCGTGCGTCATTTGCCTCAGCAGGAAACGACCACCGATTGGGAGGAAACGAAGCGCCTCCGGCCATTGTTAGCGCCTTCATCGGTTCTCAATTGTCCGAATTATTGGATGAATTGGAAACCAGCATCAAGGCGGGGAAGTTGACTCCAGAAGACAAGATCGCACTCAAGTTAGAAATTGGTCGAATCCCTGAGGTTTTGCTAGACAACACGGATCGCAACCGGACCTCTACGTTTGCGTTTACAGGCAACAAATTTGAATTGCGTGCAGTGGGAAGTACGGCCAATTGTGCTGTGCCGATGACTGTGTTGAATACGATTGTGTCGGAACAGTTGGAGTCATTTAAAGTCGCTGTCGATCAGCGAATAGACAAAGGTGAAAAGAAGGACGATGCCTTGCTTAAAGAACTGCAGAAGTTAATTACGCAGAGCAAAGCGATTCGGTTTGAAGGAAATGGTTATTCCGATGAATGGGTTGTCGAAGCCGCCAAGCGAGGTCTTTCCAATTTGAAAAATACGCCGGAGGCATTGGAAGTATTCAATCGTCCAGAGGTGATTGAACTCTTTGAAAAGCAACAAGTTCTCCGGAAGGAAGAAGTCCATGCTCGCGTGGAAGTGGAATTGGAGAATTACATTTTGAAGCTTCAAATTGAGGCCCGCGTTCTGTTGCAAATGGCTCGAGGAACCATTTTGCCAGCAGCGATTGATTATCAAAGTCAGTTGCTGTTGAACGTCCAAAGTTTGAACGATGTTTTTGGAGAGGATGCCCCAAAATATGGCGGCGCTCAGTTGGAATTGGTCAAACAAGCAGGCGCTTTAATTCAACAAATCCATCGGGAATCGTTGGAGTTGGATTCAATCCATGATGCTTTGGAAAAACTGGAATCTGCATCAGAGAAAGCCAAGGGTTATGCAGAGAGGATGTTCCCAAGCATGGAGGCGTTGGGAGCAACGTGTGCACAATTGGAAGTCACTGTGGACGATGCGTTATGGCCTTTGCCGAAATTCACAGAATTGTTGTTTACACGTTAGAGGGGGATAGGTTTTACAGGCTTTTGCCGCATTCAGAAGAGGGGGCATTTCTTGAATTGGAAATGGCCCCTCTTTTATTTGAATCGGATTTGCAGTGGTTTTTCTGATGAACATTTCTTAGTTCTAGCCTTCGTGCCTTACATTCGGGGACTGATTTAACGGTATATAAATGCACAACTTCCTGCAAGCTTTCTACACACGGATTGGCACCACCTTTCTGTTGATGACCATCGTGATAGGCACGGCCTTCTCTCAAACCAATTATACAGCCGAGGCGGACGCGGCGTATGCGAGAGGTGGATTTCATGTTTCCGCTCAAGAATACATCAAGGCTTACGCCAAGGTGAAGGATATTGATGAGAAGGGACGGATTGCCTTCATGATCGGAGAAAGTTTCCGAATGTTGATGGATCCAGGGGCTACAGAAGAATGGTATGACAAGGCCATTGGACTGCGCTATGGAGAAAGTCACCCAGAAGTCTTTTTGAATTACGGTGAGGTCATGTCAGCTCAACAGAAGTTTGATGATGCCATTGAGTGGTACATGGCATACCAGGAAAATGGAGGCGATCAAGCGGTTGCTGAACAGAAAATCACAGCTGCGGACAATGACGCATTGGCTCTCGATGAGCCACCAAGTCGTTACCGCGTTGAGAATATGTTGTTGCTCAATTCGGATTCTTACGATTATGGTTCCGGCTATGCTTCGGATAAGGCAGATGAGGTTGTTTTTGCGTCATCCCGAGAGTCCGCAACAGGCTCTGGTGAAGACCCCATAACAGGGCAGAATTACATGGATTTGTTCTACTCTGAACAAGACAAGAAGGGACGATGGAGTACTCCTGAACCTCTGAATAGTACAATCAATACTTCATCCAATGAAGGAACGGTGACCTTTGATAAGAAGTACAAAAAGATTTATTTCACGCGGTGTGTTTCTGATGACGAGAATTCATTTGCTTGTGACCTTTATCGTGCGGACGCTATGGGCAATCGGTATGGACCTGCTGAGGTTGTAGAGTTGATTGACCGCGATTCCAATGACAGTTCTCAAGTGGGCCATCCGTCATTCACAACGGACAACAATTTTCTGATGTTCGTTTCGGACATGCCAGGAGGTCAAGGAGGGAAGGACCTGTGGTACGTGAGTTATGATAGCAAGGAAGATGCTTTTGGAAGCCCTGTCAACATGGGGACCAATATCAATACAGCAGGGGATGAAATGTTCCCAACGATGCGTTTTGATGGAGCGTTGATTTACTCTTCTTCAGGTAAAGGAGGAATGGGCGGTTTAGATATCTTCCAAGCGAATCCAGGGACTGGAACCATGGCTTTTGAAATGAGTACAGCCATGCCGTATCCGATCAACAGTTCATCGGACGATTTCGGGTTAATTTATGCTGACAATGAAGATCGAGGCGTATTTACATCAAGCCGACCAGGAGGCAAAGGAAAAGATGACTTGTACTCCTTTAGTTTGCCTGAAATGGAGTTCTGTTACCGTGCCAATGTCTATGATTACGATACGGGAATGCCTTTGATGGCAGACATGTCGATCAGCAGTTCTACTGGGGATTCTTGGACCTTGACTGCAGATTCAGATGGGTCGATTGCCTTGTGCGATAAAGAAATAAAAGGGTCAACGACATACGACGTGGATGTGAAGCTTGAAGGTTACATCGGCACAGGTGATCGTTTTGCGACGGTTGGAATGACCGAAAGCACAACCTTCGCCAGGGAATATTTTTTGAAGGAGGTTGTTTTGGATGAAGAATATGCGATGCCATTGGTTCTCTATCCTTTCAATGAAGCAGAGCTCTTGATTGATGCGACGGTAAACAGTGCGGATTCATTGAGCTATTTACTGGACATTATGGAACGCAACGAATCGTTTGTGATTCAATTGGAGTCTCATACGGACAGCCGTGGTCAGGACGGATACAACAAGGAGCTTTCTCAACGTCGAGCTCAAACGTGTGTGGATTACCTCGTGAGTCGTGGGATTGAGATTGATCGTTTGGTGGCTCTAGGACAGGGAGAAACCATGTTGTTGGTTTCAGATGCTGAAATCAATCGCATGTCCTCCGAAGAAGAAAAGGAACGCGGACACCAGGCCAATCGAAGAACGGTTTTCCGAATCTTGCGTTTTGATTATGCTCCTGGCAAGTGATAGACGATCATTCTCGTTATGCTTCCCGGGGAGTTTCTTCTGGTAAAGAGGAAGTGCATGCGGCGATTGCGGATGTAGACAAAGGACTTTTTCCAAAGGCTTTTTGTAAAATCATTCCGGATTACCTCACCGGTAGCCCTGACCATTGTATTGTAATGCATGCTGACGGTGCGGGTACGAAATCCGCGTTGGCTTATATGTACTGGAAAGAAACAGGCGACCTGTCTGTCTGGAAAGGCATAGCTCAGGATGCCCTCATTATGAATTTGGATGACTTGATCTGCGTTGGGGCCACAGGACCCATCCTGGTTTCGAGTACAATCGGCAGGAACAAGCACCTCATTACTGGAGAGGTCATTTCAGCGATCATTCAAGGGACAGAAGAGTTGCTTGAGGAATTGAGAGGAGCTGGAGTCGATGTTCAAAGTACCGGTGGTGAGACTGCAGATGTGGGAGATTTGGTGCGAACGATTATAGTGGATTCTACCGTCGTTGCGCGCATGAAACGCTCCGATGTCATTGATAACGCAAATATCGCACCGGGGCAGGTCGTCGTTGGTTTGTCGAGTTCAGGTCAGTCACGTTGGGAGTCGACATACAATGGTGGAATGGGATCCAATGGTTTGACTTCGGCCCGTCACGATGTGTTCAAGAAGGATTTGATGCAGCGTTTCCCTGAAAGCTTTGACCCCAATACGGATGCTCAGTGGGTGTATACTGGATCGCATAGTTTAACGGATGCCGTTGAAGGTGTGCCGATCGATGCGGGTAAATTGGTTCTGTCCCCAACGCGCACCTATGCCCCCTTGATTGCCGAAATTCTTCCCAAATTCAAGGGGCGAATTATGGGCATGGTCCATTGCTCCGGTGGCGCACAGACCAAAGTGCTGCACTTCACGAAAGACGTGCATGTGATCAAAGATGATCTGTTTCCAACGCCTCCTTTGTTTCGCATGATTCAAGAAGAGTCCGGAACGGAATGGTCTGAAATGTATAAGGTCTTCAATATGGGGCATCGGATGGAGATTTACACTGATGCAGACGCTGCGGCGGATATCATTTCCCTGGCAGAAGCCAATGGTATTGATGCGAAAATTATAGGTCGATGTGAAGCTCACATGGGTCAACGTGTCACCGTCAAAGGTGAGCATGGAACGTTTGTTTACGGAGATTAGCTAAGCCTATGAAACGCGAGGAGGAATTAATGACCAAACTCGCCTTCATCGTGGATCGTTACCGTGAAGTCGAGAAAAGTGTGGGTGACCCCGAAGTGGTGTCGAACCCAAACCGTTATCGTGATTTGATGCGGGAGTACAAGAAGCTTACGCCACTTGTAGAGATTCACCAGACCCTAACAGCTTGGGAATCGGATTGGAATCAATGTCAAGAATGGATTCTCAACGGTGACGCAGACTTTGTTGCGCTTGCCAAGGAAGAAATGCCCCAAATTCAAGGCAAGCTGGAAAAGGGATACGCTGCGTCTCGTTTGATGCTGCTTCCACGTGATGAGGCAGATGACCGTCCCGTTATGATGGAGTTGCGCGCTGGAACGGGAGGAGACGAGGCGGCATTGTTTGCCGGAGATCTGTATCGCATGTACAGTCGTTTTGCAGAATCAAAAGGGTGGAAGGTGCAATTGGTGAATGCCAACGAAGGAACGGCAGGCGGATACAAGGAAATCATTGCACGCGTTGAAGGTGAGGGCGTTTACGGCTTACTCAAATTCGAAAGCGGTGTGCACCGTGTGCAGCGTGTTCCTGAAACAGAATCTCAAGGTCGCGTTCATACAAGTGCAGCGACTGTTGCAATCATGCCCGTTGCTGAAGAGGTGGACATTGCACTCGATTTGTCGGATGTGCGTCGAGATACATACAGAGCGAGTGGTGCAGGAGGGCAACACGTCAATAAGACGGAGTCTGCGGTGCGTCTCACACACAATCCAACCGGGGTCGTGGTCGAATGCCAAGACGGCAGATCACAGCACCAGAATTATGAGCATGCGTTGGAAGTATTACGCACTCGGCTATTCGAACGTGAGCGTGAAAAGCAGCACGCTGAACAAGCCCTCACTCGGAAGACGTTGGTTAGTTCAGGCGACCGCTCGGCAAAAATTAGAACGTACAATTTCCCACAGGGTCGTGTGACGGATCATCGAATACATTTCACATCGCATGCCTTGCCTTCAATTTTAGGAGGCGATTTGCAAGGTGTTATCGACGCGCTGCATCAAGCTGAACAAGCGGAATTGTTAGCCGCTCAAACAACAGAAAACACATGAGAAATCGAGAAGAACTTTTTAAGAGCATACAGCTCAAGTCATCTTTCTTATGCGTGGGTTTGGACCCGGATGCTGAACGAATTCCAGCGTCTTGCGGTACAGGGGTTCAAGGCATGGAGCAATTTTGCAAGTCCATCGTTGATGCCACACACGACTTGGCAGTGGCTTTCAAACCAAACTTGGCCTTCTTTGAGCAATACGGATCCGAGGGGTGGGCGGCTTTAGAACGTATCATAGATCACATTCCGAAGGATTGCATGGTGATCGCAGATGCGAAAAGAGGGGACATCGGAAACACTGCCGCACGCTATGCCCAGGCCATGTTTGAAGGGTTGGGTGCGCATGCGATTACCGTGGCACCTTATATGGGAGAGGATAGTGTTCGGCCCTTTGTCGATTTCCGGGATGGATGTTGGACAATTCTGTTGGCTATGACGTCCAATCCAGGTGCTCAGGATTTTGAGTTTCATGGAAACCCTCCACTGTACGAGCGCGTGATGGAACGTGCACAGACTTGGGGCAGTCCAGATGAGTTGATGTTTGTTGTCGGTGCAACACGCCCAGAAGCCATCGCCCGTGCGCGAACCGTTGCTCCAGACTCGTTTTTCCTTGTGCCAGGAGTTGGCGCGCAGGGTGGTGCCTTGCGGGATGTCGTTGATGCGGGATGGAATGCGCAATGTGGGTTGTTGGTCAATTCTTCACGAGGAATTCTATACGCGAGTTCGGGATCTGATTTCGCTGCAAAAGCGCGGGAATCAGCATGGAGTCTGCGCAATGAAATGAAAGCCATTCTTCAAGAGAAAACGAATGGTTGAGAAGCCTTAATTTGTCGCCATGATCCGCCCTATCAATCGTATCCGACTGGCTGTCATTCTATTTGTTGGAGTGCTGCTTGTTGGGAGTGTCGGATTTATGTTGATCGAGGACTATACATTGGTGGAGGCCATGTACATGACCGTGATCACGATGTCCACTGTTGGCTTTGGCGAAGTGAGACCACTGTCTCAATTAGGAATGATTTTTACAGCTTTCTTGGTGGTGGGAAGTATCGGTACCTTCACCTTTGCTATCTCAGCAAGCACCAACTATTTTTTAGATGGAGCATACAGAGAACGCCTTCGAGTTAAACGAATTCAACGCATCATGAAAGGATTGCACGGACATGTGATCGTCTGCGGATATGGACGGGTCGGAGAGAAAGCGGTAGAGGAATTGCGGGATCATGCACACGATGTTGTCATCATCGAATCAAACCTAGAACTGGTCAAGCAATTGCAGAAAAAGGGCTGGCGCGTTTTGGCTGGGGATGCAACGCTTGAAGAGAATTTAGTCGATGCGGGCATTGATCGAGCCAAGTCACTGATCACCACGCTTCCGAATGATGCGCAGAATCTATATGTGGTTCTTTCGGCTCGAGAAAAGCGTCCAGACTTGCTAATCATTTCCAGAGCATCCAAATCCAATGCAGTGAGCAAGTTACGTGTTGCTGGAGCTCAAAACGTAATCATGCCCGACCAGGTGGGAGGGGCGCACATGGCTTCTCTTGTTGCGATTCCTGACGTTGTGGAGTTTATGGATCACATTCGTATCCAAGGGATTGATGCGGTCAACTTGGAAGAGATTTCGGTGTCGCAGTTGCCAGGAAACTTGCAATTTCAGACGTTGGGAGAGATGGACGCAAAGAATCGAATTGGGGTCAATGTCATTGGGCTGAAGCGCGCCTCTGGCGAAATGGTGATCAATCCAGCCCCCGAAACGCGTTTGGATCAATCAGTGAAATTATTCGTCCTTGGCACAGCAGTTCAGATACGTCTGTTGAACGAATTCCTTGGAATACAAAGTCCAACGCTATAGGAGTCGCTTCCTGCAAAGTGCTTTTGTATATTGGTGCTTTTCGAATAAACACAACGATTCATGCACCGTATTTTTTCACTTTTGGTGGCCCTTTT
>CAJWIF010000064.1 GCA_913041135.1 uncultured Flavobacteriales bacterium | reverse complement strand
ATCATGCGGCCGACTGACTTGGATAATTTCTGATTTGACCTTGAAATCGCCATGAAGAAGATCAATACCTTCCTCCTCTCAACCGCTGCGTTAGTAGTGTGTTTTGCGCTCCCAATTACTTCGCAAGCAGGGAATCCTGACCGTGCCGGTTCTGCCGGTGCAGGCCAATTGCTTGTGAATCCTTGGGCACAATCCAATGGACTTGCTGGAACCAACATGGCCACAGCATTCGGATTGGAATCCATTTTTCTCAACACAGCTGGATTGGCATTCATTGAGAAAAGTGAACTCGCTTTTGCCAACACCCAGTATCTCTCAGGATCAGGAATCAGCGTGAACTCCATCGGATTTGCTACAACAACCGGTAACGGAGCCGTTTTGGCATTAACTGTGATGTCCATGGGATTTGGAGACATTCCAATCACGACCGAAGACTTACCGGAAGGTGGTATTGGCTCCTTCTCTCCTTCGTTTTCGAATATAGGAGTCTCTTTTGCCAAGGCTTTCTCCAATTCTATTTACGGCGGAGTCACCATGCGAATCATTGGCGAATCCATTTCGAATGTACGCGCGTCAGGCGTCTGCTTTGATGCCGGAATTCGTTACATCTCTGCATCTGATGAGCGCCTGAAGTTCGGAATTTCCTTGCGCAATGTCGGTGCACCTATGCGATACGCAGGTGATGGTTTGACCGTTACGGCTACGCCACAAGGCAGCCCGCTCGCGTTGACCATGTTGCAACGGTCAGAGCGCTATGAATTGCCTTCTTTGGTGAATATCGGTTTTGGTTATGACATCCAAAGTTCTGAGTTGTTTAGCACAACACTTACTGGACAATTCGTTTCCAATTCGTTTACGAAGGATCAGTTTGGAGGAGGTATGGCGGTCTCTTTCCGTGAGACCCTCGTTGTCCGTTTGGGTTACATGTGGGAGCCTGGGATTGGATCCGAACAGGATAACACGTCAGCTTTCACAGGGCCTGCAGCAGGTTTTACCTTGAATATCCCGTCCAATTCGGATGGTGGTGTCATCGGAATTGATTATGGTTACCGCACCACGAATCCATTCAACGGAAATCATAGCATCGGTATCCACATCACTATTTGAATTCGTACGTGCAGTGTAACGCTGCAACTCACTGATTCAGTTTACTTTGTTTCTTATCTTTGTCAAAGAGAAAGCCCGTTGCTCGGGTTTTCTCTTTTTTAATCCACCTCACTAGACTCGAGGTGGTTCCCTTTAAAGAAATTTCCGCGTCATGTCGAACATCTCATACTTCACGCCCGAAGGGTTGCAAAATTTGAAGGACGAAGTGCGCCAATTAGAGGCCATAGAACGTCCTAAAATATCAGCTCAAATAGGCGAAGCACGCGACAAAGGAGACCTGAGTGAAAATGCAGAATACGATGCGGCTAAAGAAGCACAGGGCATGCTCGAAGCGAAGATTTCGAAATTGAGAAATACGCTCGCCAACGCGCGTTTGGTAGACGACTCCCAAATTGACAATTCAAAGGTGTACATCTTGAGCACAGTGCGGATCAAGAACATGAAGAACAACATGGAGGTGACTTACACCTTAGTAGCTGAAAATGAAGCTAGCCTCGCGGCTAAGAAAATATCAGTGGATTCTCCCATTGGGAGAGGATTGCTGGGCAAGGCGGTTGGTGATATTGCCGAAGTCACTGTACCCGCTGGTGTCATTCCTTTTGAAATTATCGAAATTAGTCGGGGATAATGACTTCGCTCTTCTCCAAAATTGCAGCCGGTGAAATCCCGTGTCACCGCATTGCAGAAAACGATGACTTTCTCGCCTTTTTGGATATCATGCCATTGGCTGAGGGCCATGTGCTCGTCATCCCAAAAATGGAAGTCGATTATTTCTTTGATCTGGACAACCACATCCTTTCATCCATCAACATGTTTGCTCGAGACGTCGCCAAACAAATCGAACGAGCCATCCCTTGCAAGCGCGTAGGAGTTGCCATCATTGGATTGGAGGTCCCTCATGCACACGTTCACCTCATTCCGCTGCAAACGGTGTCTGACATCAACTTTGAGCGGCCCAAACTGAAGGTGACCCAAGAAGAGTTGGCCGCCACGGCTGAGAAGATTCGAATGGCGTAAGCCAGTCGTTGCACGTCCTATTCGAATCCGTCCATAAAGGCAGTCCAAATACTCAAAACCCCTTGATCATTTCGAGTCCAAATTGGGCGAACCCGTCCATCGTAAGCCGATATGTTGTTGTAATCTCCGAAGAACATTTTCTCTTGGGGTCGAAACGATTTTTCACTGACCAACAGATTTCGCCAGGTGGCTCCCCCATCATACGATGAAGCGACATAGACTTCCGTATCCCAAGACGGCTTCGTTGCGGGATTTGGATAGTTCGCTGCTGCCTTGCGCCGGTCATAGAAGACGATGTGGACAAAGCCCGTAATATCGTCCACATCCATCCACGTGAAAAATTGCTGTGCTCCGGCAGGATCGTCGTTGACACGAATGGGAGCAGTCCAAGTCGTTCCTCCATCGTCACTGTATACCACCCAGACATCTTGATCATCCGGGCCGTTGCGGTTATCCGTCCAATTGACATAGACTCGGCCTGCATGGGGGCCATTGCTTCGATCCACGCGGGTCACCGGCATCCCATTGGCCCGATTGAATCCCCTTATCACACAATCCCATCCACCGGCAATTTGAGCAACACGCAGGTCTTCCTTCAACCACGTCACACCTCCATCTGTGCTCCGGTCCATCCAGATGGTATCAGCATGCGCCCAGGCCACGTAAATCGTTCCATCCGCAGCGATATCAGGCACGGCTCCTTCAACCGTCCAATCTCCATCCAAACAATCACCAGCTAATTTGTTCACGCGCACCGGCTCCGTCCAAACCTTCGCCTTGCGATTGGATGTGCTGCACAAGATGATGGAGCTATCACTGGCTAGTGGGCTATCGTATTTATCAAATTGTGTCCAACACGACACCAGTGAACGACCGCTTACACTCACCGCTGCCCATTCCTTGTCTTGATCTTTCTGGTCGTTCAATCCCATACCAGCCCCCTTACTCCATCGCTTCCCTTTGCCCTTCCCCCGTTGAACGACGATACGATCTAGCAAGGCTTCGCTTGACCAAGCAAGACCATCGGGATTGGATAAATGCAGGTAATAGAAGTCTCCCTTGGGAGAGGCGACAACACACGGATCACCGAAAACACCAAAACGCGAGGTCAAGGTCTCCGTCTTCCACGTCCATCCGCCATCGGTGGACCGGTGCACGTTATCCAATACCGACCCTGCCACCAGGATGTCCGGGTTCGAGGGACTGATTGCAATCGAAGGCTCACAGGGTTGATAGGCGTCACCCTCCCCGCTGTAAATCATCACATTGTCTGGAGCGCGTTGCGCGTGCAGCGCCACAAACCCTACCACTAAAAACACGGCCGTTAAAAACGTTCTCATGGCTATCGGGGGAGGTTTCCTGCTTGATATCGTTCAGCGAACTCACGAGCGAAGTAGGTTAAAATGACCGAGGCTCCTGCTCGATGAATGCTGGTCAACATTTCGGGCATAGCGCGATCGTAATCAATCCAACCCTTGGCCGCTGCGGCTTTGAGCATGGAATATTCACCGCTCACATTGTACGCCGCTATGGGCCGGTCCATGTGAACAGCAAGGTCTCGGATCACATCCAGGTAACACAACGCCGGTTTCACCATCAGGAAGTCAGCCCCTTCATCCGCATCCAATTCCGCCTCTCGCAATGCTTCGTGGCGATTAGCGGGATCCATTTGATAGGTTTTCTTGTCCCCGGACTTGGGGGCACTTTCGAGTGCATCCCGAAACGGACCGTAAAACGCACTCGCGTATTTGGCACTGTAGGCTATAATTCCCGTTTGGGTGAAATTCGCCTCGTCTAAGGCTTCCCGAATAACCCCTACTCGAGCGTCCATCATGTCAGATGGACCGATGAAGTCAAATCCCGCCTTTGCTTGCGCCACCGCTTGCGCCGCTAACAGCGGGAGTGTCGCGTCATTGACAATTTCACCGTTGACCACCAAACCATCGTGACCATCACTGCTGTATGGATCCAAGGCTACGTCGCTCATGAGCATAACCTCCGGAAAGGTCGCTTTAATCGACCGTGCAATGCGCAGATAAAAGTTTGACGGATGCGCTCCATAGCTTCCGTCCGGCGTTTTCAATTCCTCCTCAACAGCCGGAAACAAAACGAAAGAGCGAACGCCAACGTGCATGCAAGCTCTTACTTCTTTCAGCACCTCATCTTCAGAAAGACGAAACACCCCTGGCATAGCGGAAATCTCCTCACGACGCCCTTGGCCGTCTAGCACAAACAACGGCATGATCAAATGCCCCGGAGTCAAGTGCGTTTCGCGAATCAAATCCCGAATGGCTGCCGATTGGCGGTTGCGACGGGGTCGCTGTGGGATATCGTACATGGGTCCTTACTGTTGAATGGCCTGCTTCGCGAGCATAGATTCTTCATACAACGCCTGCAGCGTCTCCAATTCAGCCAACAAGGCCTCTTGGATGGCCAAGATCTCATCATCGCTCATGCCTTCCAATGAAATCGCGGCATGGTGACTGTGGTCGTGATCATGCCCTGCGTGACTCCCATGGTCGTGACCGGCATGGTCGTGACCGGCATGGTCGTCATGATCCGATTCTATTCCAGGAACTTCTACCACCGTCTCGCTCCAATCATGGAAGCGCACATCCCATTCATTCATCCGGCTTTCTATGCGTGCCAACTGCAGCGCCAATGAGGAGTCTCCGGCCAACATGGCAGATTCAATTTCAACCTCCAGTGCAGCCGTTTCAGCCAGCATTCGATCGTGAAGCTCTCCCGATAAGCGCGTCAACTGCCCGTGGATTTTATTGGCTTCTTCTAAGGTAAGACTGGTAGGAGCATCTCCGCAGGCAGTCCAAGACATGGCACAAAGGCCAACACAAAACAGCGATTCAATGATTTTCATGGTGTGATTTTTTCGAAGGAACAGGATCGTATGCAGGCGGTGTCCAAGGATGGCATCGGCCGATTCGCCGAAGGGCTAGCCACGCTCCCTTCCACGTCCCGTGGATCTGAAGGGACTCCGCGGCATATGCTGAACATGTCGGCTGGAACCGGCAGTTTGAACCCAACAAAGGACTTAAGACAACTTGATATCCTCGAATAAGCCAAAGCAGTACAGCGCGCATCATGGAACAAAGGTACGGACCGATCAGGCATGCCTGAATTTCAGAATGGACTGCGCTCGATGACCATGAGTAAGGCCAGAGCGCCCGTTGCAGCACAGACAAAAACCTGCTGCTCTCGTTGGTACACTCCCAATGCTTGTAAAAGCGAAGCCAAGGCAAGAAAACCCAATAGCAGCGCCGCTTGCCCGATTTCCACCCCTACATTGAATCGCAATAACGGCAGGATGATGCCCCCGCCTTCATCCTGCATCATGCGAAAAAAGGACGAAAACCCAAGACCATGCACCAAGCCAAAAATGATGGTTAGGACATACGTCAGCCGATTTACTCGGGTTGAGTTTTGACCTGCAGAACGCCGTAAATTCCATAATGCAGTGCAGAAAATAGTGACAGGGATCAAAAACTCAATCCATTGACCGCTCGGATGCAACCATCCCATTCCGGCGAGCAACAAGGTGATGGTGTGGCCAATTGTGAATGCCGTCGCGAGCAGTAAAACACGAAGCACATCCCCAAGACTCGCCCAAGCCACCAAGGCGACCAAATACAGCATGTGATCGTACCCTTGCAAGTCCGTGATGTGCTCAATGCCCAAAAGGACCTCTCTCATGACGCTTTCTGCTCATTGTGATCATAGCGGCTCACGCAAAATGCAAACTCATTGCGATCGTCCGCGTCATGCCGCATTAAATCTATACGAGACCACCCCTGCTCCAAGTAATCCAATTCAAAAAATGTGTCCCCTTCCGGCGCGGCGCTCACATGCGTGATGTACTGCCGATCGACCTTTCCAGAGGCCAACATCTCACGATAAATCTGGCCGCCGCCGATAATAAACACCTCCTCCTCTCCTCTCTTCTCCGCCACTTCCAGCGCCGCTTCCAAGGAATTCACAACAACAGCTCCTGGCGCATTGTACGCAGAATTGCGTGTTACCACAATGTTTGTTCGGTCTTTGAGCGGTCGAAACCGGTCTGGGATGGATTCATAATTTTTCCGACCGGTGATGACACAGTGGCCGCGTGTTGTCACTGCAAAAAACTGCATGTCGTCACGGAGTCTCCAAACCAAATCGTTGTTGTGACCTATCACGCCGTTTTCGGCAACCGCAACAATGAGACTTACTCGCATAGACTATGGATTAAACCGAAATAGCGGCTTTGATGTGTGGCATGGGATCATAGTCCGTCAATTCGAAATCTTCATAGCGAAAAGCGAAAAGATCTTTGACATCCGGATTAATCTGCATTTTCGGAAGGGCACGAGGCGTTCGAGTCAATTGTTCTTTCGCCTGCTCCACATGATTCAAATAGAGATGCACGTCGCCAAATGTGTGCACGAATTCTCCGGGCTCCAAGTCGCACACTTGAGCAACCATCATCGTCAACAAAGCATAGGATGAAATATTGAACGGAACGCCCAGAAACGTATCAGCAGAGCGCTGATACAATTGGCAATTCAAACGACCATTGTCGACATGAAACTGGAACAAACAATGGCAAGGGGGAAGCGCCATTTCATCTATAAAACTGGGGTTCCAAGCACTCACAACGTGCCTGCGAGAATAGGGATTCGTTTTTATTTGATCAACCAATTTCGCGATCTGATCCGTAGCTGAACCATCCGGGTTTGGCCAGTTCCTCCACTGGTAACCGTATACCGGACCCAAATTCCCTTCTTCGTCTGCCCAATCATCCCAGATGCGCACTCCATTTTCCTTGAGGTAGGCAATGTTGGTATCGCCCTGTAAAAACCACAAGAGTTCATGGATTATGGAACGCAGGTGGACCTTCTTGGTCGTCAACACCGGGAAGCCATCGGCCAAATCAAATCGCATTTGATAGCCGAAACACCCCAACGTCCCTGTTCCCGTCCGGTCTTCGCGGCGAGTTCCATGGGTTAAGAGGTGGTCTAGAAGATCGAGATAAGCACGCATGGGACGAAGATACCGGCGGAATAGGAGGATTCATCCTGCCGTTGATACAACGTGGAAAACTGCGGGATTAGGTCAGCAACTGTTTCCAGCGAGGCAAATGCGACATCGCAGCCACAGGCGATCTCCAGCGATAAATCAAATTGATGACCAGCAAGTTGAGATTCAGCCCTGCGTGCAATGCCAAGATGTAATAGGGCCAGGCCCATTTCGGGACAAAGGGGTTGTCTACTTTTGGCGCTTCCCACATGTACATGTAGTTCGCCATCACATCGCTCGCAAACACCGTGTTCAACACCCAATTGAACACACCAATGCTCGAGGAAATCAGGGCCGCGACCACATAAATCCACATCCAACCGTAGCGCACAAATTGAAAACCAAACGAGCGCGCCATGACAATTGGAACGAAAATAATGGCCGAATGGCGCATGTAGTAATCTACCAAAACCAACGGGGCATCGCCAACAGTCAATTGGGGAGTCAACATTCCATGTACTCCTCCAATGGTCCCTAAGAATGCTGTAAACATGAACAGGTAGCGATTGCGCGCAAAGCAATTCACCGCAATCAAAATGTAATTCATGCCGCAGAAGTGGAGTGGCAACGAACGGTGCCACGATAAGGCTTGTTCAGGATCGAGAATCGCGTAGATAGGCAAAGTGAGGTTGCCTGCAAAAAGTAGGATTCCAAAACGTTTCAACATGACATCTTTGCGGTCCGAATCCAATCGGTCAAACAAGCGTACCAAAAGAGTCCCTAAGAGCAAACTGCCTAAAAGAAAAAACCAATAGCGCGGTTCATTCGAGTGGATGACAAGATCGTATTTCAATTGAAAGGACTTTAAATTCTCACGCCTTAAATTATATCGTAATCAACGCTCGGAAAATCAATTAACTCGCTGATCCAATTTCGCCTTCGTGAATCAATGTTTGCGTCGGGAAGGCGAAGTTGAGGTTTTCCTCATTGAATCTTCGCAGAATTTCTAGATTAACCGCACCCGGTGTCAAGCAAACATCCGAGGCTTTTTTCACAAAGTAAATGGCACTCACGTTGAGCGAAAAATCACCGAAGCCGCTAAACCAAATCGTAGTATCGTCCTCCGTTCCAATATGCTTCACGACGATTTCATTCAGAATGACAATTGAACGCTCCATTTGCTCAGGCGTCGTGTCGTACGTCAACCCCAAATCCAATCGGATTTTTCGTGCCGGTTCCGCGGTTACGTTTTCAACGATGCTGTCTGTGAATTTGTGGTTGGGTATCGTCACCATACGACCCGCTAACGTCATGAGGCGGGTGGATCGAATTCCGATTTCTTGAACCGTACCATCCATCCCATCGAGTTGGACACGGTCACCGACCAAAAAAGGCTTGTCCACGAAGACGGTAATGCCCCCAAAAATATTGGCCACGAAATCTTTCGCCGCCATGGCCAAAGCCAAACCTCCAATACCCACACCGGCGAGCAAAGCACCGACATCATACCCCGAATTATTGAGGGCCATGATGACACCAAGAACCCATACCGTCGAGCGCAATGTCTTTTGTAGAATCGGGGTTATTTGAGACACCATTTTTGAATCTGACTTCTCGGAGACTGACAAGAGCAAATTGCCAATGAGTGAGTCTACCAATCGAGCTGCCAACCACGTGATGTCAAAAGCCACAGCAATGGCAAACACTTTCTCCATGAAGGCATCTGCACCCGTTCCAAAATGCAAATGGTCGTAGCCGAACCACAAGCCCAAGATGACGACTCCCATTGCAATGGGCTCTTCAACTTGGTCGATGATGAGATCGTCCAACTTGGACGCTGTTTTCGAGGCTGCAGCTTTGATTCTGTGACTAAGCCATCGGTAAAACAAACGCCCCACGATAAGACCTCCTACAGCCCAACCCAAAGCGATTCCCCATTCCAAAAGTGCGTTGCCTAAAAATTCTGTGTTCAAGAAATTCATGCAGCGAAAATCGTGCGAATATCTTTGCGGCATGCAAACAACCTCTGAAAAGTCACTTCAATTGGGTCCAGCACTAAAAATCGGGGTGCTTGGAGGTGGTCAATTGGGCCGTATGATGATTCAATCTGCCATCGATTTAGATGTGCGTGTTGAGGTCATGGATCCTTCTGCTGACGCGCCTTGCAGACACCTCACTCACCGTTTTGTGCAAGGGGACTTGAACGATGCCGATGCGGTGTTTGCCTTTGGAAAAGATCTCGATGTCATCACGATCGAAATCGAACATGTTTCTGTCCCTGGACTGCGGCGATTGGAGCGAAATGGGGTGCGCGTCGTCCCAAAACCGGATCATTTGGACGTCATACAGGACAAAGGGACACAAAAAGTGTTTTTCGAACAACATGGAATCCCAACGGCACCTTTTGTGCTCGTTGAGACCGCCTCTCAGGCCGGAGACAAAGGGTTTCCGATCGTACAAAAGCTGCGCAGGGGCGGTTATGACGGAAAAGGGGTTCAAATACTAAACAATCACACAGACGCTACAAGCCGTGCCTTTGATGCGCCGTGTGTCCTCGAGGATGCCGTCGATATCCACAAAGAATTGAGTGTCATTGTCGCGCGCAATGCTTCGGGTAAAACCGCTAGCTTTCCTGTGGTTGAGTCGGTATTCAATCCAGAAGCCAACTTGGTTGATTACCTGATTGCTCCGGCCGACATTGGATCCGATACCGCGGCAGAAGCGCAATCCCTCGCATTGCGGGTTGTCGAAGCCTTGAATTTTGAAGGACTGCTGGCCATTGAACTGTTTTTGGATCAAACAGGCCAACTCCTCGTTAATGAATTGGCACCGAGAACACATAACAGTGGCCACCACACCATCGAAGCCAACCGGACGTCACAATTTGAACAGCACTTACGTGCGACACTGAACTTGGAATTGGGGTCGACCGCACCGGTGCACCCTTTTGGTGCCATGGTCAATTTGGTTGGCAGTCGAGAAGCCATGGGAACACCGGTATACCGCGGACTGTCTCATGCAATGAAGCAACCGGGAGTTCATCCGCATCTCTATGGAAAGTCTCAAGTCAAACCGTTTCGAAAAATGGGCCATGTCACGGTTACTGCTGAGACCCGAGCTGAAGCCATCGAATTGGTGATGGTACTCCGTGAACAATTGGCCGTGGATGGAATGTCTGATTGAACTGCGAATACCGGTGTCCGTTCATCTTAATTTTCACCCTGAACCACGACTTCGCTTTGGCGTTGTCCTTTTTTTTTGACGCATGTCAGACCGTATTGCCATCGCCGTGCTCACTGGAGGCTATTCCGGCGAAGCCCATATTTCAAGGGAATCTGCCGCATTGGTGATGCATCACATCGATTCAGAACGTTTTGAAGCGACTCTGATCCACGTGGACACCGCCGGATGGTGGGTTGAAAAAGACGAGGGCAAAGCACCCATGGATATAACCGAATTGAAAGGGGGAACGACTCCTTTTGCCGGCGCGTTCATCATGATTCATGGCACACCTGGCGAAGACGGGAAACTCCAACTCGAATTGGACGCACTTGGAATCCCGCATACTACAGGCAATTCGGAAAGTGTTGCTCGGACATTCCACAAAGGCCATACCAACGCCTTTTTGAAAGACCGAGGGATTCAAGTCGCCGTGTTCGACACCATTGAACCGGGCCAAGCCTGGAATGCAGCATCCCTTGTCTCTAAACTGGGACTTCCGTGTTTTGTCAAACCCAATGAAGCCGGTTCAAGCCTGGGAATCAATCGCATTGAGCACGAAAGTGACCTCGATGCAGCCATTGCCTATGCCATGCGCTTTGGAGAAGGCGGCGTTTTGGTTGAATCGATGCTTGAAGGCCGAGAATTTTCCGTTGGTATCATTCCCGATGAGCAAGGGAAAGCCGAAGCGTTGCCGGTAACAGAAATTCGCACCTCGCGCCTCTTTTTTGATTACGAGGCCAAATACTCAGGAGAAGCAGAGGAGATTACCCCAGCTGATTTAAACACGAAAGACCGGATGCATCTCCAGGAGCAAGCCATCGATGTATACACGTCAATGGGATGCCGCGGTTTGGCGCGTGTGGACATGATGCTCGTTCCAGGTCAACGTTGCTCCATCATTGAGGTCAATGCCGTTCCTGGCTTGTCCGAGTTCAGCATCATTCCCAGACAGGCAGAAGCCTTTGGACTTTCGAATCAAGAACTGATTAGCCGCATTATCGATCACACCATACTGGCCGATTGAGGTCTTATGCGGTGGGGTAAAAAAAACATCCAACAACAAAGAGGGTCATCCCGTTGGACGACCCTCCCCTGTTGAATGAAAACAAGTAAACTGTTATGAAGCTAGGCTTCGACCGGGTATACGGAGCGAGTTAGAATAGGTTACAAAAGGGTTCAGGAAATTTCAACGAGAAGAAAAAAAAAAGGCTCTAAGCCCTTGCTGTTCAGCGCTTCACTCGTTCAGACTGATCAGACACGAAAGCCTTCCACCCGCTATACCCCGCTTGCATGCGAGGAGAAGACAATTGAAAATGGTGGCACAGCGCCGCCGCCAAACCATCTGAAGCGTCTAACTCCTTTGGCATCGAGGCCAAGGGAATGTTCAATGTTCGAGCGACCATCGCGGCGACTTGCTCTTTACTCGCACTTCCAGATCCGGTGATGGATTGCTTGATTTTTCGCGGAGCGTATTCAGAAACAGGAATATCCCGAGACAACGCAGCAGCAAGCGCAACGCCCTGTGCCCGTCCCAACTTCAACATCGACTGCACATTTTTGCCGAAAAACGGGGCTTCCACAGCCAAATGATCCGGCGCATGCGTTTCAATCAAGGCAAGACACCGGTCAAATATTCGCTTCAATTTCACCGCGTGATCAGGATATTTCGAAAGATGCAAGGCACCCATCTCCAACATTTCAACTTCCTTACCCACGCATCGAATAACACCATATCCCATGATGGTCGTACCGGGATCGATTCCTAAAATGACTTGTTCCTTGATGTTTTTAGCAGGTGGCATGCGTCAACGAAGGTACATTTGGAATCCTGTTTGTTCATGCGTCTCACTTCACCATCATCAAAACGACTCTTCCGGAGCACCTTACCGTGGTTCTCCACAGCTGCCATCGTGGCGTATCTGATTTGGGAAACATCCCAGCATGAAGCGTGGAACACACATTCTTCGGACCTCATCCCCTCCCGCCCATGGTGGTTGGTGGGGTTGATTTTGGCCATGCCGTTGAACTGGCTCCTCGAATCCTGGAAATGGCACCGCTTACTTCAGCGGACAGGGCCATTCGCCGATTCGTTCCGAGAAGTTCTCATTGGATCATCATGGGCTTTCATCACCCCGAATCGCGCTGGTGATGTCGTTGCTCGGGTGGCCCTCTTGCCGAAGGAAAACCGCACTCAGGGAACACGGGCATTCCTTACCGGTGCGTTTGCGCAAATGTGGATCACCATGTTCATGGGCACTTGCGCTTGGTGGGTGGTCACCTTCGAAGACTCCAATCACATTGCAATGCTCTCTGCGTGGACCCTCGAACTTGGCCTCATCCTCAGCATCCTTTCTCTATTGACCTTGTGCGTGTACCTGCTTTGGAAGTGGCCATTGGGATGGAATCGACTCGAGTTGGCCTCATCGCTTCTGCACTCTGAACCGGTCCCCTTGGCCTTGCGTCTCGAAACGCTGCTTTGGAGTGCTCTGCGGTTCCTTGTTTTTGCAGTCCAGTTTTTTGCAGCCTTGCTCGGATGGGGAGTCTCCTTGGATGGTCTGCAAGCGTGGTATGTCCCACTCGTTTATCTCGGCAACATGATCATCCCAAGTGCAGCACTTTCTGAAATGGGCACCCGTGAGGCGCTGACCATTGCCCTTTTTCAACCGGACGCAAGTCAATGGTGGGCCGTTGTGCTGGCAGCGTTTTCTGTATGGGTCGTCAATCTAGGCGTGCCTGCAATGGCCGGAACCGCACTG
>CAJWIF010000063.1 GCA_913041135.1 uncultured Flavobacteriales bacterium | reverse complement strand
CAGAGTCCATGGTTTCTGATCTGATGTCTCCGTGTATTCCTTGCGGTGGAGTGCTGCTATCTGCAGGCTTTTTTTTGGTAGCAATTCAAACGATTGCGGTACTTTACGTTAAGAATGACCGAGAATAAATTACCTTTGTCGTGAGGAATGCAATGATCAATTCTCTTATGAAAAACGTAGGAAACACCCCCGTTGATACGTCTTTGGACAGTATCTCGTTAGATGCAATGGCTCGAGTCCATTGGAATCTTCCACCCGCTAAATTAATTTTACAAACCCTTCTTCGAGGAGAAGGGGTGCTAACGCCCGAAGGGGCGCTTTCCGTTTCTACCGGGAACTTTACCGGGCGATCTCCGAAAGACCGATTCATCGTCCAAGATGATTGCACCCTTTCTGAGGTGGATTGGGGAAACATCAATCAACCGATGTCCACGGAGCATTTTGACCTGCTTCATCGGGACATGGCGTCTTATTTAGAAGACAAGAGTGCTTTTGTCCGGGATGCTGCCGTGGGTTCAGATCCCGAGACACAAATTAAAACCCGGGTTATTACAGAAAAGGCCTGGGCGAATTTATTCGTTTCCAATATGTTTGTGCGTCTTTCGGATGAAGATGTTTTGTTTCCAGATCCCGAATGGCACATTCTGTGTGTTCCTTCTTTCTTGGCCTCGCCGGAGCGTCACGGGACTCGAAAAGAAAATGTGTCCGCCATTAACTTCTCCCGAAAAATGATTCTGATTGCGGGGTCAGCGTACACCGGTGAAATCAAAAAGGGCATGTTCTCTGTGATGAACTTCGTATTGCCAACGAAGCACAAAGTGATGCCGATGCACTGCTCGAGTAATGTAAACAAGGACGGGGACGTTGCTGTTTTCTTTGGACTTTCGGGTACAGGAAAAACGACATTGAGCAGTGATCCTGAGCGAAACTTGATTGGTGATGATGAACATGGTTGGGGCCAGTCCGGTGTCTTCAATATGGAGGGAGGATGTTATGCGAAGACCATCGACTTGGATGCGTCCAGCGAACCTCAAATATTCAATGCCATCCGTTTCGGTGCGATGTTAGAAAATGTAGGCTTTAAGAACGATAACATTACGCCGGATTACACGGATTCATCAGTGACTCAAAACACACGGGTTTCGTATCCGATTTCTCACATTCCTGGCGCGCTAGAGACGGGGATTTCGGGGCATCCGAAAGATGTGTTCTTCTTGACTTGTGATGCTTTTGGTGTGATGCCTCCGATTAGCTTCTTGGATAAAGGTCAGGCGATGTATCATTTCTTATCTGGATACACCGCAAAGGTGGCCGGTACGGAGGTGGGTGTTGTAGAGCCTCAAGCGACATTCAGTGCATGTTTCGGAGCACCCTTCATGCCATTGCATCCGACCCGTTACGCGGAGATGTTGGGAGAACGATTGGTATCTCAAGGCGTCCGTATTTGGCTGGTCAATACAGGTTGGAGTGGCGGAGGTTATGGCGTTGGGAAACGCATGAGTTTGAAGTATACGCGAGCGATGATCGGTGCCGCCATGCGAGGTGAATTGGATCATGTGCCGACAACGAAGGATACAATCTTTGGTCTTGAGAGTCCTCAAAGCTGCCCCGGAGTTCCATCAGAATTGCTACAGCCATCTAAGACGTGGACGGACCAAGAGGCTTATGCTAAAGCCGCCCATAATTTAGCGGACTTGTTCACCACGAATTTTGCTCCATTTGAAAACGAGTGCTCTCCAGCAATCATGGCGGGCGCTCCTGTCTCCAATTGAGTAATAATTTGAGGTGTCGGCTGTAACTTCGGCCCATGCGTTTTTTCTTCGCTTCTGAAATCAACAACCCTCATGTGCTGGACGCAGATGAGACCAAGCATGTTGCCCGGGTTTTACGTGCAAAAGTTGGAGATTGTCTTGTGCTGACGGATGGTGAGGGGCGGATTTACGAAGGCGAAATCGAACGCTTGGAAAAGCGAGCCTGTGTTTTAAAAACGCGTCTGTTAGAGACGCAAACGCCTCCTTCCCCCGCATTGACTTTGGTCATTGCACCGACAAAAAGTACCGATCGCTTTGAGTGGTTCTTAGAGAAAGCCATGGAGATGGGGGTGCGAACCATTCAACCCGTTTGGACGGAGCGAAGTGAGCGAAGGCTTGAAAAAGCGGATCGCTGGAGGCGCGTGTTGATTTCGGCATTGAAGCAAAGTCAACAAGCATGGCTTGTCGACTTGCGTCCTGCCTGCTCTTGGGAATCTTGGATCGCCGATGCACCCTCTGCGGGCTTCATCGCACACTGTGAAGAAGGAGAGCGCCGTCCGCTGTTTCAAGCCGTTGTGCCTGGACAGGAGGCCTGGATCGCAATTGGACCAGAGGGGGATTTCACGCCCACTGAAATTCAGTCGGCCATGGAGATGGGGGCGGAGGCTATTTCCTTGGGCGAGAATCGTTTAAGAACGGAAACAGCAGGCTTGGTTGCGATTCAGACTTTTCTTCTTGCACAGGCCCCTTAAATCAACTCTGGCGGACTGGGGATTGGTTGCCAATGAGACACGTCCTTGAAGAACTGATTGCTATTTCCTTCGCCAGACCAAAAATGCAAGCCGTACTTCATTTTCTTCTCTTCATTTAACGCATAGAAGTCCTTGCAAAAACGCAAGACGATAACTTCTCGAATCTCAAATTGCAGGTCGTTCCCGGGCAGGTAAACTTTGTTGCCCGGAACAAAAGCGAGAATGCGTTGATCGTCCTCAGGCAAAGCCTCAATGACTGGAATCCAAGGGGCTTGTTTCATTGACCTTTGAATTGAGGGGATCGTTTCTCAAGAAAGGCAGCAACACCTTCTTGGTAATCGTCCGTTTGAGAAGCTTCCATTTGAAGATCGCGTTCGAATGTCAGGTGCTCTGTCAAGGGGTGATTCCAGCTTGCATTGAACGCTTTCTTTGTGAGGCCAATGCCCCGTGTCGGAAGTGCAGCCAGTCGATCCCCGAGTTTCTCCAGCTCCTCATTGAATGCCTCATCATCAATCGCACGGTAGATGAGGCCCAATTCAACCGCCTCCTTAGCGGGCAGTTTATCCCCAAAAAAGGCGAGAGCGGCGGCCCGTTGCATACCGACCATGCGCGGCAAGAACCACGTTCCTCCGCTATCGGGTATCAAGCCGATTTTTGAAAAGGCTTGGATGAGTGAGGCAGACTCCTTGGCAACGACCAGATCGCAGGCCAATGCAATGTTGGCACCTGCTCCAGCGGCAACTCCATTCAAAGCTCCAATGACAGGCTTCTCCATGCTGCGAATCCGGCGAACACTTTGGTTGTAAGTTTCTTCGACAATGACTGTAAAGTCTGGTGCGTCCGGCGCGGTTACTTCCTTGAGGTCTTGTCCAGCACAAAATGCTCTACCCGCTCCGGTAATGACTACGCAGCGGACACTAGGATCTGCAGAGGCGTCATCCAAGGCTTGTTGAAACTCTTTTCCCATTTCCCGATTGAAGCTGTTAAATACTTCAGGACGATTCAGGGTGATCGTACGAACGCTGCTGCGATTGGAAGTCAGGATGTAGTTGGACATGGGTGAGGGGTCGATGTGCAAATTTATCGCGGTCCGATGACAATGGGCCGCTGTTCGTTCCTTGTTTGAATGAAGTATAGGCCTTGCCTTAATTGTGGTAGCTCCCATACCATGGAATGGAGGTCTCCGACGAAGGGGGCAGTGCTTAAAACACGTCCATTCAGGTCCACGAGTCGCACGGTCTCAAACGGGGTGAGTCCTTTGATTGTGATGCGTTCATTCGCCGGATTGGGGTAAAAGGTGAATCCATGATCCCGTTCGGAAAGAGAAAAAACAAGCCAAACCCCTTCAACTATCGCCTCGCATCCATTTTGATCCGTAACGGTGGCAAGGACGACTTGGCCATCTTCAAGTCCTTGTGTGGAACAATCACCGTCAATCTCAAAGGAGATGCTGTCGCATAGGATGGTTCCTTGCTCATCGCTCCAAACCACCGTAAATACTCCCGTAGCATTTTCAATTTCCAATGAGAGCCCAGCACCCGTTTCAATCATTTGAGCCGTCAATAGGCACGGTTGACATGCCTCTACGGGAGTTGGATTCAATTCCAGAGGCTCGCCCGCAAGGTTCAATTCGGAAAGGATCTCTGAAAAAGCCGGATAACCCGCGGGATAGCGCTTGGCTCGAAAGAGTAAATTGTCATTGATTCCCATCGCAGTGCCCTGAGCGATCGGAAGCCCAGCTTGCAAAGGCAATCGGTAACGCCATGCGGTATCCCCAGCAGCGGTGAATTCAAAAATCTCACCAGTTCTTCCGCTTAAGATCAAGTTGTTTCCATTGGGGAGGCGTTCAAAATTTGAAAGTCCGCTACTGAAGAATTCAGTCGGTGTGGGGGCCGTCCAAGTCCAATCGAATGACTCTGGAACAAACACACCGTCACTTTCGACAAACGTTCCCGCAGAGTCTATCCATTGTGGCTGGATGAGGTGTGCGCTTGAATAAGGCCCCGTCGCTCCTGGATTCCGGTTGTTGAAGACTGCGATCTTCCCGTAATCGGGGGAGTTTTGTAGGTAGGGGGCATCGAGCCAATGGGCGCTGTGCTGGTAATGCAGTTGTTGCGCTTCAGGACCTCCTATTCCATGGGCTTCAGGATTCCCCCAACGCCATTTTAGTCCGGCTTCTGAATCGTTGCGGTCAATGATCCACAGTTCATCAAAAGTTGGAACGCTCAGAAGAATGTGTCCTGTGCCGGGCTGGATATCGATGCTATTCATGTGCAGCCAGTCGGGGGTAGCGCTACTGGGCATTCCAAAATTGATATCGATGCGGTTCGAGTGGTCTGCAATGGTGCCAAAATTGGCAAGTGTAGAATCATGGTCTTGGACGAGGTGATCCCAAGCACGCCATTCCCAAATGATTTCGGCCCCTCCCAAACTATCTGGCGCCAATTCGATGAGGCGGTCGCTCCACATGCCTTCGCTCGTTAGATTTTCAGGAAGTCTGCCTGCCGCAATACAGTCGAGTGAATCGAACTTCTCCCAAGCAATCGCAATGACGTGGCCGTTGTTGAGTGGAATGAAGTCGTGATGAAATCTTCCTGTAGAATCATTGAAGGTGTAGCTCCATAAGGATTCGTTGTTCCACGTTTTTCGCTCTATAGTCGCTCCTGCACCGCCTGCCCAGATGGCATCTTCTGCATTGTTAGCGTTGCGATGAGCCCAGATGAGGTCTCCATTGGGAAGCAGGTGGGCGACATTTCCTGGCCGGCGCGACTCGTCGTTGGTCCACTGGTGAACGACATCGCCACACAGGTTAATCAACATCGCGTTCGGCTGGTTATGCGGGTACATCAAGGTCAACCCCGACTGAGCTAGTTGAGGATTGAGAGCAATGGTACCGACCGTGTTTTCTACTTGTGAGAATGAGCAAACGTGGCTACCCATCATCAAGACCAGTGCAATCAATCGGTATCTCATGGATTCAAGGGGCATTGTTGACAAGTGGTTGAAACGCATTCGAGGCATGGTGACAAAAATGCGGCTTCTTGGGGGAGCACACAACTTCTATAAGGCCGAGATCTTGTTCGACTTGGCGACATCAACTGGGGGAGTGCCATACCGACTTCTTTTTGTCTGCCGCAATGAAGGAAGATTCAAACGCCCACGCATTACATTGTTCAAATACAGAAAGAGGAATGCCTTGGTGGGCGGCGAGTAGGTGGTATTCGTGAAGCAAATTCGTACACATGATTCCAGGGTCATCTGTATTGACTGTAACCCGAACACCTGCTGCATGCAATCGTTTGAACGGATGCGCTTCGATGGAAGGAGTGGCGCCTGTGAGCCAGTTGCTGGTGGGGCATAGCTCTAGCGGAATTCCCGATTGAGCGAGCTGTGCGATTACAGCTGGATCTTCAATGGCTTGCAGTCCATGTCCGATTCGATCAGCTCCCATGTGGTCAATCGCCGTGAGGATGTTTTTAGAAATCCCAGGAATGAGAGGCTCACCGGCATGAACTGTAATGCCCAACCCTCCTTTTTTGGCGCGATTGAATAATGGAATAAACGGTTCCGGATCAAAGTCGACTTCGTTATCTGCCAAATCCAAAGCAACGAATCCACGGCTGTGATTCAGTGCGAAATCCACCCAATTGGCATTCTCTTCCAATGTCTTGGTTCGCTGAAGGATGCAAATCAACCCAACGGCCATGGGGTACATGGCCTCTGCTTTGGAAATGCCTCTTTGAATCGCCTCTTGAAGTCGATCGGCCTGCATGTGGCTGTGTTTCTCCAAAAGAAAACTTGGAGCATAGCGCAATTCCAATATCCGAACGTTTGACAGCAAGTACATGTCTTCGCATGCTTCGAATGCAATACGCTCCATCCAGTCTTCAGAATCGATGACATCCCGGGTGTTGAGAAATTTGTGCAGGACCTCCGGTAATTTACCCATCGGTTTTTCAATGAGAAATTCGGATTCAAAAACCCCTGCTGTTCGCACATCATGTCCTTGGTTAGCAGCCAATTCGCGGAGAGTACTTTGCCGCAAGGCCAATTCAAGATGGCAATGCAATTCGACTTTCTGCATGTCTTGCAGTGCCTCAGTAACGGAGGAGGGAAGCTTCATGCGACAAAGGTATGCGAGGTAAGGCCATTGGTGCTGTACTTTTGAGGCATGGCGGTTGAGATCAAAAACAAGAAAGCAGCGTACACGTATTTCTTGACGGATGATTTCACGGCAGGGATTCAACTTGTCGGCTCAGAAATCAAATCCATTCGGCAAGGAAAGGCGAGTATCATGGAGGCATATTGCCGCTTCATGGACGGCGAATTTTTCATATTCAATATGTATATCGCTGAATATTCCAATGCGGGGTACGTTGGTCATGAGCCAAGAAGGCCACGAAAACTCTTGCTTCAGAGAACCGAACTGAAAAAAATAGAGAAAAAACTCAAGGACTCTGGTGTGACTGTGGTACCTGTGCTTTTGTTTGTTTCAGGAAGTGGATATGCCAAACTCAATATTTCCGTGGCAAAAGGAAAGAAGTTGCATGACAAGCGGGATGCCCTGAAAGAGAAGGATCAGGCACGTGACCTGGATCGTTTAGACTGATCGTCAGTTTTTTGATTGAACGACCCGGTAGGTCGTTTTGAATGCAGGCCAATCCCAAAGGAAATGCTGCATCAAATCCCTCAATTCTCTTTGCGTATTTGGATTCGGGGAGTTCATGTCCCTGAAAAAAGGAGCCTGACACTGGTTCAAGTGATACTTGTAAAAGACTGCGCGGGTCATCGCTGTTACCAGGTTTTTCGAAGGCTGATTGATTTGCTTCATAAACGAGCGATAGTGCTTGACTTTGCTCGCAAAAACATCAGGAGAAATATCGAGTGCACGCGCGAACTTGCTGCAGATGCGCTGGATGATCTGACGATCATGACCGTTGTCGAAGTGCTGCGGGATCAGTTGGATGTTCGCTGCAACGACGATCATCAAAAACCGACCGTAGTCTTCAGAATCGAGCTGGGGACATTGAATGAAGCCGTCAGATTCATTCAAAAATGCTGCAAGTTCCGGCCAACCCTGCTCTACCGATTCAAAAGTTGTCTCCACGAAAACGTTCGCCACCTGTTCTTCCGAAAGTTTGCGTTTGGCTAGCCAACTGATTAGACCTAGGTTTTTCATCGTTCGTTACCAAATTTAGAAGTCTGTATCATGCAGGATTGGGTTGAAAAGATTGGTCTATCCACAGTGTTTTCCACAGGGTGTCTGCATTCAAGGCTTTACTTTTGCGGACATGTATGGGATCTTCAAACCGTTTATTTTTCGAATTCAGCCAGAGAAAGCTCATTATCTGACCATGGGGCTGATGGCGTTTGTGTGTCGTAATCCGGTGGTAAAGAGTTTTTTAACTCGATACTACCGGGTCAATGACGCGTCTTTGGAAGTGGAAATAGCCGGATTGCGTTTCCCCAATCGTGTGGGTTTAGCCGCTGGATTTGACAAGGATGCTCGGTGGCTCCATGAGATGAAAACGTTGGGTTTTGGATTTGTTGAGATTGGAACGCTGACGCCAATCGGTCAAGACGGCAACCCGCAGCCACGACTTTTCAGACTTCCTGAAGACCAGGGGGTGATCAACCGCATGGGATTCAACAACGGAGGAGTGGATGACGCAGTGGAGCGATTGAAGCAGCGTCCAGAGAACCTGATTGTCGGTGGAAACATTGGGAAGAACAAAGTGACACCCAATGAGGAGGCTCTCAATGATTACGTGACGTGTTTTGACGCGTTGCATCCGCATGTGGATTACTTCGCCTTGAATGTCAGTTCACCCAATACTCCCGGTCTAAGAGCTTTGCAAGACAAGGAGCCGCTGCGTTTACTGCTCAAAGCGGTGATGGACCGGAACATCGCAGCGTCTCCGCCACGGCCGGTTTTCTTGAAAATAGCTCCAGACGTATCGAATGAACAGTTGGATGATATGATTGATTTGATTCAAGAGTCTGGTATTGACGGCATCATTGCAACAAATACGACCATTGAACGGAGTGGCTTGGTGACCCCCACTGATGAGGTTGAAAAGATGGGGGCAGGAGGCTTGAGTGGTGCGCCGGTTCGCGACCGCTCTACCGAGGTCATTCGGTATTTACACCAGAAGTCCAACGGTTCATTTCCCATCATCGGAGTTGGAGGGATTTGCAGCGCTGAGGATGCACAGGAAAAGTTAGAAGCGGGCGCCTCGCTCGTGCAGGTGTATTCGGGATTGATCTATGCTGGACCCGGTTTGGTCAAAAGCATCAACAAATCCATTCTTAAGCAGAATCGCCTTTAAGCTTGAAAGAGCTGCTCCAACGAAGGGGCCTTCTCAAGCAGTCTAACACCCTTTTCTGTGTGCTGAACAGTGCAGCATGCGTTTTGCGCGTCGTGTTCAAAAAAAAGAACCCACTCTTCATCTGCAGCCCGCTTTAATAGGAGTGCTTTCTCCTCCATGGTAAGAAGGGGACGCGTATCGTATCCAATGACCCACGCGGTGGGGATGTGGGCAGCGGCTGGAATCAAATCGGCCATGAAGGCTACTTTTTTGCCACGATAGGAGATCACGGGAATCATTTGGCTCTCGGTGTGGCCGTCCGCAAAGAAAATCTCCAAGCCTGGAAAGAGCTGGTCAAAGGCTGTGCTGTTCCAGCGGTCTTCGCGCGGAACAAACGCCAATTGTCCGCTGGTTTCAATGGGGAGAAGGTTCTCACTTAAAAAAGAAGCTTTTTCACGCGGGTTGGGGTTCATGGCCCATTGCCAATGGCGCTCGCAGGACCAATACTGTGCGTTTGGAAAGGTCGGTTCAAGGACACCGTCAGACCGGCGTTCAACGGCTCCTCCTACATGGTCAAAATGGAGGTGAGTTAGCAACACGTCCGTGATGTCTTCAAGCCCGAAACCACGTTTGGCCAATTCGCTCTTTAAACTCATGTCGCCATGAAGGTGGTAGTGACTGAAAAATTTATCAGACTGCTTTGCTCCAATCCCTGTATCGATCAGCAGAAGCCTGTTTTCGTGCTCTACAAGAAGTGAACGCATTGCCCATGTACAAAGATTGTTGGCATCCGCGGGAATGTGCTTTTGCCACAGGGCTTTGGGAACGACACCGAACATCGCCCCGCCGTCAAGTTTGAATAATCCGGTATGAATGGTATGCAGTTCCATGCGGTAGTCAGTGGTTAAGAAGGGTGTCGCAGCGCGTATTTGTTCAGTCATGAAATCACTGATTGCACCATAAGGATATCGCAATCAGCCAATCTGAGTGCAAATGTCGCGGAATTTGGGGCTGCTACATCCCCTGTGGACAAAAGGGGGTCAAATGCCGGGAAGCCAGCCTGTTTTGCCTTCAATTGATCCGGATTGAGGCTTACTTTTGCAAGGATTCTAGACCAGCCACTCCATGCAATTGAATGAATTGACGGCCTTAGCCCCAGTCGATGGACGCTATCGCTCACGCACAGCCCTTTTAGCTCCCTTTTTATCGGAATGGGGTTTGATCCGCCACCGGGTGGAAGTCGAAGTAGAATACTTCCTGGCCTTGACCCAGATTCCGTTGCCACCGCTTGCCGATTTCCCATCCGAATTGGCGGAGCCGCTGCGTGATGTTTACCGGAAATTTAGCGAAGCCGATGCAGATCGCATCAAAGCCCTTGAACGGGTGACCAACCACGATGTTAAGGCTGTTGAATACTTTCTCAAGGAGGAAATGAATCGAATTGGATTGGGAGAGGTGTCAGAATTTGTGCACTTCGGTTTGACTTCCCAAGACGTAAACAACACGGCCATTCCGCTGTCGTTGATGCGTGCAACGCACGATGTATTGCTGCCTCAACTTACGGAACTCCGTGCGACGCTATTGGGCCAGGCCCGCGAATGGAAAAACATTCCCATGTTGGCCAGAACGCATGGTCAAACGGCTTCTCCGGTTACTGTGGGCAAGGAATGGGCCGTGTTTGTCGAGCGATTGGACATTCAGTTGGAGACGTTCCGAAGCATTGATTTTACGGCCAAATTTGGCGGGGCAACCGGTCAATTCAATGCCCACGTCGCGGCCTATCCGGAGCAAGATTGGAGTGCATTTGCCCACGCTTTTGTCGAAGGCACGTTGGGTTTGAAGCGCAGCCGCATCACCACTCAAATTGAGCATTACGATCAATTTGCCGCCTGGTGTGACAATTTGCGGCGCATCCACATGGTTTTGATGGACATGAACCGCGATGTATGGACCTACATCAGCATGGATTACTTCAAGCAGCGCATTAAGGAAGGAGAGGTCGGAAGTAGTGCGATGCCGCACAAGGTCAATCCCATTGATTTTGAAAACGCCGAAGGGAACTTGGGCGTTGCCAATGCCCTATTGGGTCATTTTTCAGAGAAATTACCGGTGAGTCGTCTGCAAAGGGATTTGACGGACTCCACGGTGCTTCGCAATGTAGGCGTGCCATTGGGACATTCATTGATTGCCCTCCAATCCATGCAAAAAGGACTGGGGAAGCTGTTGCTTAATGCCGATCAAATGGCTGCTGATTTGGACGCCAATTGGGCCATTGTGTCCGAAGGAGTTCAAACTATTTTACGGCGAGAAGGGTATCCGAAGCCTTACGAAGCGCTCAAGGCCTTGACTCGGAATCATGGGCGGATCAATGCGGACTCCATGCGGGCCTTCATTGATCAATTGGATGTCAGCGATTCAGTCAAAGCTGAATTGCGTCAGCTGTCACCAGCCAGTTACATTGGACACGCATCAGAACTGGTTGATTTATTGAAGGATTGATCCGTGGGTAAATTCAAAGAACTCTTCAACCTTGTGACCCGTTACCGGTACAACCTACTGGTCAATGTCTTATGCAATGTGCTGAATGCAGTGCTGTCCTTGTTTACCTTCTTAAGCGTTGTGCCTTTTTTGCGCATCTTGTTTACATCTGAACGCGAGCAGGTCGAGGTCAGCGCCTTGGAATTCGAGTCTATGGAGGGCTTGGAACGTTGGGGAGCGCTGTTCGATCAATTTGTAGCTGAACAGGGTGCTCCGGCCGCATTGGCTTGGATTTGCGGGGGGATTGTTGTCATCACGCTATTGAAAAACACCATCGGCTATTTGGCGCTGTTCAGTCTGGCAACCATTCGAACGGGAGTGAGTCGTGACTTGCGTCAGATGCTGTACAGTAAAATTTTGACGCTGCCGATGGGCTGGTTTACCGAATCGCGCAAAGGCGATGTCATCAGTCGCATGACCAACGACTTAATGGAGGTTGAGTTTAGCATCATTGGGACCATTGAAATTTTGTTTAAGTCTCCGATTATGGTGGTGGTGTCGCTGACGACACTGTTTTATTTGAGCTGGGAGCTGACGTTGTTTTCCATCCTCTTTCTTCCGGTGAGTGGCTATCTGATTAGTCGCATTGCGAAGAGTCTGAAACACGCAGCCAGAAGAGGCAAAGAGCAACTCGGAGATTTGATTTCAATTATTGAAGAGACGCTCAGTGGAATGCGTGTGGTGAAGGCTTTCAATGCAGAAGACAGTTTCAATGAGCGCTTTCGGGAATCGAATGATGGGTATTTCCGTTTGATGCGGAGGTTGTACAAACGCGAATATTTGAGCTCTCCTGTCAGTGAAACGGTTTCCTTGACCGTCATGGCCATCTTGCTCTGGTTTGGAGGCGGATTGGTGCTAAACGGCGAAGGCGGCTTGACGGGCGATTGGTTCATTGGGTATCTGGTGGTGTTTTCCCAGATCATTCCGCCGGCAAGGGCATTCAGTGATGGTTGGTTTCGAATCCAGAAAGGTTCGGCTTCCCTTGATCGTTTGAATGCGATTTTGGATGAGCCCGTCGGGATGAAACAGGCATTGAATCCTCTTCCATGCCCGCCGCTTAAAAAGGAGATTCGCTTCGAAAACATTGGTTTTGCGTACGGTGAAGAATCAGTCTTAAATGGGGTGAGCTTCACGATTGCAAAGGGAGAGACGGTTGCGCTTGTTGGCCCCAGTGGCTCGGGTAAGACGACTTTGGCACACTTGCTAGCTCGATTTTATGATCCAACAGAGGGGCGGGTGACGATGGACGGGATTGACCTTCGAGATTTGGATGTGACATCCTTGCGAAATCAAATGGGATTGGTCACGCAGGAAGCATTGTTATTCAATGACACCGTTGCAGCCAACATTGCATTGGGAAAGACGAACGTTGAAGATCTTGATGTGACTCAATTGCGTTCCGTTGCTGAAGCGGCAAACGCTTCTGAATTCATCGACCGAATGGAAGATGAATTTGAATCGCGCATCGGAGATGGCGGCGGTAAACTCAGCGGAGGACAGCGACAGCGCTTGAGCATAGCGCGGGCTTTGTATCGTGATCCGGGTGTTTTGATTTTGGATGAAGCAACTTCGGCACTCGACACAGAGTCCGAGCAGCTCGTGCAACAGGCCATCAATCGCTTGATGGATGGTCGAACGGCTCTGGTGATCGCGCATCGATTGAGCACCATACGGCATGCCTCGAAGATCATTGTCCTCGATGGAGGGCGCATTGCTGAGGAGGGAACACACGATTCCCTGATGTCTGCTGACGGGCTTTACAAGCGACTTGTGGACATGCAAAACGTACATTGACGGGGATGTGTACCTTCTTGAAATCATAGACCATGTCCTGGAACTTTTCCAATCTTCGATCATTGCTTTATTGCCAGTGTCCCCAATGCCATAGTGGCGACTTGTTTGTTGAGCGGAATGCTTACCGCTTGAGGAGAATGGCTGATATGAACTCAAAATGCACGGTGTGCGATGAGGACTTTCAACGAGAACCTGGGTTTTATTTTGGTGCAGCATACGTGTCCTATGCGCTAACGGTCGCGTTGTGGGTTGCGGTTTTGGTGGCTCTGACTACGTTTGATGCCGTTGGATTGATTGAATTTGGCTTTTAT
>CAJWIF010000062.1 GCA_913041135.1 uncultured Flavobacteriales bacterium | reverse complement strand
CCAACGTGTATACATCGAGTACGGCGGACGATTCCAACTCGAATACGTGGAGCGGTTTGAGCATCATCATGAGCAATCCGCCCTATACCATCGCGTTCTATGATGAAGATTTACTGGACGGCGACGACAACCTCGGATCTACCTCCTTCTCCCCTTCTGGCGCAGGAGCCATCCCCTTAAATGCTGGACCGAGCAACGCGATTGCCAACATCGGTTCCAATGAATTGGTCAATGTTACAGACACCTTGATAATTCAGGTCTTTGGGGCTCCCGAAGTCGCTGTCTTTCAAAGCGATGAAAGCACCTTGAGTTGCTCCGATTCCACGCTAAGCTTGTACACGTGGAGTACACAAGGAACTCCGGGTGCTTCTGGAGTTGACTTTGACTACGCGCCCGATTCCAGTGGATGGTATACGGTTGAAGGAACATCACCATTTGGATGCAGTGCTGTCAGCGACTCCATCCTTTTTTGCCTTCCTGATGCCACGCTTCCCTTGGAATTGCTCATCCAAAACGACCTGCCACAATACCTTGAAACAAGCAGCGACGGACCGTTTTATGTTTGGAGTGAAAACGGGGCTCCTAATGACACCCTTTATGGTCCAGAGAACGCCTTGTTCTTCCCGTCAGAAAGCGGATATTATCACGTTGCGAGTGCCGATGCGCTAGGGTGTTCTTTGGAGAGCGACTCTCTTTTGGTCTGTTGGCCCCTTGACTCCGTTCTGATCAGTCAAAATTCAGAAGGGACACTCGTTCTGAATCAGGCTTATACCGCCTACTCTTGGTTCGAAAACGGCTTCACTATCGAAGGAGCAACCGACAGCATTTTGATCAATCCCGGCGCCGGTATTTACGCTGTGGAAGTGAGCGGTTTTTGGGCCTGTCCTACCCTCATGAGTGCTGAGTGGACCTATGTTTCCGTTATGGAGTTTACCGACTCCAAGCCCCCGCACATCTTCCCAAATCCGTTCCGTCAAACCGTGGTCATTGAAGCGCCATCCCCAAGCGGGTTATGGGATCTTTCGCTCATGGATTTAAATGGAAAAATGGCCGCATTCAAACCTGCCGTTGCCACGCCTTTTCAATGGTTTCTCGGCGATATACCGCCCGGAGTCTACCTCTTGAAATTGACAGAAATCGCTCCGCAAGGAGGCCGCACCCTTCCTCCAGTCCGCGTCATCAAAACGCAATAAAATCAAGGGCTTAGCGACGGTCCAGGCTCCAACGGCCCGGTCCCATAAGCATGATGGCCACCAGCGGGAAGAAAAAGAGCAGGGCGTGTTCCATTTCAGAAAGGCCTTCGCCCCAATGAACCATAAACCCCGCTACACCCATTGTAATGGCTGCTGGAACAGCCGCCCAGCGGGTTTTGAATCCGATTAAGATCAAAATAGGAGCAATGAATTCCCCGAGCACTGTGAGCGTCAGGGATGGTGTTTCACCTATGCCCATAAAGTTGTAGAACTGGACTCCATCAGCCGAATTCAGCCCGGTAATCAGTTTGTTGAGCTTTCCCCAACCGTGCGGAATCAGCAGGCCTGCTGTTCCAATGCGAAGGACAAGTAGGCCCCAATCATGCAGATTTTTCATGCCACGAATGTAATGCGGTCAGCATGAAAAAAGCCCCTTCGCGCTGAGCGAAGAGGCTTTCATAAGTGGAGAGGCCCGTGACCTCAAAGCACCGGAATTACTCTTCGAGCAAGCTGTAAGCCGTCGCTAGATCTCCATATACTTGGGTCCACCGAATCTTGCCTTCCGCGTTGAAATCGAACGACTCGTACAACTTCACTTCAACTGTACGGGCTTCCGTGGAATCAGTGGCCGCCTTGGAAATCTCCCAACGGAAGTACCCGCGAACAGAGCCATCCGTCATTTTTGTGTTTGGATCCACTCCCGGCAACAAATTGGATTCAGTCACCATGCGGTAATCATACTGCGCCCATAGGTTTCGGTAACCGGCTGTGACCACGTCAAGAGTCAACGTATCTGCACTGCCAACGGCATTCCCACCCCAAATCGCATCGTCGCTAAAGTGGGTAAAGAAGTGTTCGTTTTCGGCCGTGAAGTCCGCAAATGCTTCGCTGACCGTTGCAGCGTTGGCGTCAAACGTCGCAGCTACGTTAGTAGCTGGCTGGCAACCTTGAGTCACGACCAACGCGAGCAAAACGGCTCCTGTTACACTCCCTGTCATTAAATGTTTCATATATAAATCTGTTTTTGAATTACGCTTTTCGAGCCGAGGTCAAGGCAACGGCAATCAATACGAAGAACATGACCACGGGCGGTGTTGGAAACGGGCCTGTTCCCGTGACGCTAAACCAACTTTTAGGATTGTAAGCAATCATGCGTTCAAAGGTGCGAAAAATCAAGTTCAATAACGACACACTCGTCAAGAGGAGGATTGGAACCCTTGAAGGAATCTGTTCTGTTCTTTCGGCGCGCCAAAGTTTGGTCTAGCCGAACCGTTTCTCCTGAGTTCAATCATTTGGGAAAAAGCGCAACGGGTCACGACCTTGATTGCCAGAAACCAGACCACTGGCCCGCGTTTTCCAGCAATGGCCTTTAGCTGAGAGTGAGTATGCCTTCTTTGAACTGACTCCAGTACTTTTTCATCCCAAAGACCATCCCCATTCATTCTTGCAACTTCCTCTCGAGAAATGGTAGCCCCGCCGAGAATCGAACTCGGATCAAACGTTTAGGAAACGCTTATTCTATCCATTGAACTACGGGGCCGTGCCTCTTGCCTTATGAGCATCTGGCATATAGCCTCCGCAGTTAGCACCTTGAAGAGGAAGGAAAGAAGTGCGCCCAGTAGGACTTGAACCTACGACCAATGGATTATGAGTCCACTGCTCTAACCAACTGAGCTATGGGCGCGCTCTCGGCCGCAAAGGTAATTCGAGGAACGCGCACTGTTGCACATTTCCGAGTTCAATCTGCAATTAGGGTCAATCAAGGACTTCAGAACACAAAACGCAAGCCCACGCCAAAGTTCCAATTGTTCGTTCCTTCCACCTCAAAGTCTGCAATGTCAATGTCTCCATTTCCATCTTTTCCGACAAAGCGCAACAAGCTCACGTTTTTGTGCAGCTTCCCAACACCGTAAAGCGAGCGAAAGATTTTAAAATCCATACCCCCACCTAGACGCAATCCAATGAGTGCCGCAGAATCAAACGAAACGCTCCCGTTTGGTTCTGAAATATCACTGAAGCTATACGAGTCAATGTTAAGGCCTCCTACAAGTCGAAAATTCGCCTTTTTAGAAGCCGGAATTTGATGCATTACACCAAAGGCAAAGGAACTGGCTTCTTCGATAAATCCACTTTCTGTGTAGACGTCTGCATTGGTGGATGAGTTGATCGATACTGCAATGTTATCCGGCATCGATTCGTCCCCATACCCCTCGATGGCCACAAACGCCCGAGTTTCCAAACCTCCCAAAGTCACAGGAAAGTCAACTTGCAAACCCCTGTAGTTTCCTGCGCTAAACTCAAGTCCAACTACATCCTCCTTGACTGTGATTTCATTCAAATAATGAACCCGCTGTTCATTTTTCATGAGCCTCGCGTACTGTCCAATTGACTTCGGCAACGAATCCACTTGATACAAATTGGTGTATTGGGCTGGAAAACCGGAAACCGTGATGATGATCTCTTGAACGACTTTGCGCTTCAATTTCCGTGTTGTTTCGAATGTCGCATCCACGATATATTCACACCCGTGCTCAACCTTGAAGGCTGCAATCGCATTTTGCTTCAAATCCGCCATCGGCAACTTTACATCACCTGAATACAGGTTTGACTTTCGATCGGCATCAATATCCAAGTCCGCTACAATCGGACGCATCACCATCCCCGTTGCGTTGACTTCTGTGATGGCATCGTGCGCATTCGTTTTACGAATTAACATCTCAGAGTTGCTGCACGAAGCGAGTAAAACGACTGCTGTTAGGGCAAAGGCTAATTGAAATTTCATGAAACTAATATTGATTATTTTAGTGCAAGCAAATCAAAAAACGCCCTCCTCAACCGGCCTGTTCTATCCTTTTATCAACATTATCGAAGTGCGTTGCACTCCTCACACCTCCGGAATATCAAATTCCAACTGGCGTTTGGCCAAGTCGGCAGCGACGACGCGGATGGCGATGCGGTCGCCCATGGAGTACGATTTTCCATAGCGCGCTCCGACCAGGGCTTGGATGTCCTCGTCGTAGACGTAATGGTCATGGGGCAGGGCGTCTTTGGGGACAAAACCTTCGCATTTGTTTTCTTCAATCTCAACAAAAAGTCCTTTGGAGACCACTCCGTTGACGATGCCATAGAAGGTTTCGCCGATGCGGGTCATAAGGAACTCGACCTGCTTGTATTTGATGGAGGCGCGTTCGGCTTCGGCCGCTCGTTTTTCCATGTTGCCCGCGTGCTGGCACATGCCCATGAAGGACCCGGGATCCGGGGATTGTGCGCCGTCAATGTAGTGCTGCACCAACCGGTGGACCATCACATCCGGGTAACGGCGAATGGGGCTGGTGAAGTGCGTGTAATACGGGAATGCCAATCCGTAGTGGCCGATGTTTTGGGTGCTGTACTCCGCCTTGGCCATGGACCGGATGGCCATGGTTTTGACAACACTTTCGGCGTTACTGCCGGCTGCCGATTGGAGCAGGTGTCGCAAGGCTGATTCCGCGTTTTCGCCAGTAATCTTCGGCATGTCGATGCCAAATTTTGCGACGAAGGTGCGTAGCGAGCGCAGTTTCTCTGGGTCGGGTCGGTCGTGGATGCGGTAGACCGCCGTGCGGGAAGGTTTTTCACCGCCGCCCTCTTTGGTTTTGGGGTTGGCCAAAAAGCGGCTCACGCGCACATTGGCCAATAGCATGAAGTCTTCAATGAGGCGATTGGCTTCGAGCATCCGCTTGATGACCACGCGCAACGGTTTGCCGGCTTCATCCAGTTCAAATTTCACTTCTTCGGTATTGAAGTCGATGCCACCATCCTCAAATCGACGGGCACGCAGCTTCACCGCGAGGTCTTGCAACGTTCCGATTTCTTGGGCATAATCCCCCTCGCCTGATTCGATGCGGTCTTGGGCATCTTGGTAGGCAAACCGGCGGTCGCTGTGGATTACCGTGCGGCCAAACCACTCGCTTTGAATACGGGCTTTGTTGTCCAACTCAAACACCGCGCTGAAGGCCAAGCGGTCTTCGTTGGGACGTAACGAACACAAGTCGTTGGACAGCACTTCCGGTAACATCGGAATGGTGCGATCCACAAGATAGACCGACGTCGCACGTTGCCGCGCTTCTTCGTCCAGTACTGTTCCGGGTTGGAGATAGTGGGTGACATCGGCAATGTGCACACCGACCTCCCAATTGCCGTTGGGTAGTTTTTTCAAGGACAACGCATCGTCAAAATCCTTCGCGTCTGCTGGATCGATGGTCAGGGTCGTCACCTCACGGAAATCCCGTCGACGCGCCAATTCCTCCGCCGGCACCTTGTGCGAGATTGCTTCCGCCGCTGCGGTGACGTGATCCGGGAATGCATAAGGCAACCCGTATTCCGCTAAGATCGCGTGCATTTCAACTTCGTGATCACCGGGCATTCCCAATACCTCAACCACAGTTCCAATCGGTCCCTCATTGGGGTCTTCCCAGCTCACCATTTCGATGATGACCTTTTGACCGTTTTTTCCACCGTTGAGATTGGCCGCCGGTATGAAGAAGTTGGCATGGAGGCGCTGGTCCGAAGGGTAGCCAAAGGCGTATTCCCGGACTTGCTCCAATACCACCACATATTGTTTTCGCAAGCGCTCGACAACACGAGACACCCGCGGCGTGTGACGCTTTCCGCGACGGATCCAATCCACTTCCACCGTATCACCCCAAAAAGCGGTACCGGTAAACCCTTTGGAAATTGAGACCTCTTTGCCGTCCGGCATCATCACAAAACCTCGGCCAAATTTGGTCACTTGGATGGTCCCCGTTACGCGCTCCTCCTCCATTTGAGCGAGGATAAATTTCCCTTTTCCAAGGGATTCCAATTGGCCACCCTTGCCCAATTCTTCCAAAATCGTCATCACCATCCGACGCATGTCGTGGTTCATGATTCCCATTGTACTCGCCACTTGTTTGTGGTTGAGCGGCTTGTTGGGTTGTCGCTTGAAAACACCGAGGATTTCTTTGCGAAGTTGTTTGGGCGGGGTGCGTGAGGCCATGAATACAAAGATGCCTCGAATCGAATTGCATTTCCGACCTTTGCTCCCGCATGTCTACACGCACTTATCAACGTTGGTCGCCCTCTCAATGGGCTGAGTATGAAATCCTCGACTCTGGTGACGGAGCCCGTTTGGAACGGTTTGGACCCGTCGTCTTGGAACGGCCCGACCCGGGCGCCATGTGGCCAAGACGCCTGACAGTGGCGGATTGGGACCGGGCCAATGCCCATTTTGAGCCCACCGGTAAGTCCACAGGCTACTGGGTCAAACACGGCTCTGCGAAGGACCGTTGGAACATGAATTACAAAAGCGATCGCCTGAACCTCACCTTCCAACTGGAGATGACGAAGTTCAAGCACGTAGGGCTGTTTCCGGAACAAGCCGAAAATTGGGAGTACATCGCTGAGCACCTCAAGCCCGGAAATCGCTTCCTCAACTTGTTTGCCTATACCGGAGGCGCTTCCATCGCGGCCCGTGCGGCCGGTGCGGATGTGACCCACGTCGATGCCATTCGCCAGGTCATTGACTGGACCCGCGTCAACATGGAATTGAGCGGGCTCGATGGCATTCGTTGGGTTGTCGAGGATGCGCTGAAGTTTGCCGAACGCGAGCAGAAACGCGGCAACATATACGACGGGATCGTACTCGATCCGCCCACATGGGGACTCGGTCCCAAAGGCGAAAAGTGGCGGCTCGAGGACCAACTTACACGCCTGTGTGAGGCGGTCGCCGACATTGTAGCGCCGAATGGATTCATCATCATGAACACGTATTCAGGTATTTCACCCACCGCATTGGAAACTTTGTGGTCGCGGTTGTTGCCTACCGCCTCTTCTGAAGTGGGAGAGCTGTGCCTCGAAGGAAAAGATGGACACCTCATCCCAACGGGAAGCCTTATCCGACTCAAAGCAAAATCATGAGCGATTCCAATTCTCCCATGCTCGGACTCCGTTTGCCCACCGACCCGCGTTGGGTTGCTTTGGTGGAGACCAACATTTCGGAAATATTGACTGACCACGCTTGGTGCGAGCAAAAAGCCGCTTCCAACGCCATCAGCACCATCGTGCGATTTCCGGAATACTTGGATTTAGTGGAGGCGCTCACGGAGATTGCCCAAGAGGAAATTGAGCACTTTGGCATGGTCGTGGCGCGGATCAAAGAACGCGGGTACACGCTCGGCCCCGAGCGCAAAGACGACTATGTCGGTGAGTTGTTGCAGTTCATCCGTCGCAAGTGCTCACGAGAAGAACAGCTCGTAGATCGGCTGCTTTTTGCGGCCATGATCGAAGCGCGTTCCTGTGAGCGTTTTAAGATGTTGTCTGAAAAAATCAGCGATCCTGCATTGGCCGCGTTCTATCATGAACTGATGGTTTCTGAAGCGGGCCATTACACGACCTTCATCGGGTTTGCACGCAAGTATGCCAATGGGATCGATGTAGAATCCCGGTGGCAAGCCTTTCTCGATTACGAGGCCGGAATCATGGAGCGATACGGCAAAAAAGAAACGATGCACGGCTGATTTTCTTGTTCAGGTTGCAGCCGTTGTACCTTCGCCGCATGAATCGCATTCTACTTTTTGCCCCGCTCGCACTGTTGGCATGCAGCCAGCCCGAGCCTGTTTTCACCGACGCAAATGATGTGCGCGAAGCCATCATGCAGGTCGAAAATGTGCAATTTCAAGCGCTCATGAACAACGACGTGGAGGCTTCCAACTCGCATTGGAGCAGAGATATTTCCATGCAATGGGTCCGATCGCACACCGCCAACGATTCTGCGTTCGACATGGCGTGGAACCTAAAAGATGCTTTCATCGAAGATGGCGATACCACCGCCTACTGGAGCCATTTGTGGGCCAACGAAGTCACGCACACGCAACGCGACAGTACGATACTCACAGATCCTATGGATCCAGAACAACAGAGCAATGGCAACGGAATCGGCAACTATTACGCTTCCCTCTCATTGCCCACCATCCTCACCGATAGCACCTGGTGGGCAGAACAAGTAAGCGATTCCTTGCATGACGTCCTGTGGGAACATGTCCTCCCCACGCGGTCTACGCCAGAGCAGTTCATTTTGACGCGCACTTCCATTCCAGATTCCACCGCCGAAGATTTTCATCCCGATTCCAAAGACTCGAAACGCTGGGTCCTCCAAGCGCCTCATGGATTGCCTGTGCGTTGGGAGGAATCTTGGTACCGCGGTGACATGGGATACGGCAGCGACATGACCATCGACTGGACATGGGAAGGGGTGAATGATCCCGCCATTGCCGAAGCCATTTCAAATTGGACGGCTCCCGAATGGGCAAAGGAACCTGCGCCCGTGGACCCCGCAGTTGCGGGCGGCGGCGGAAGCAAAAACTGGTTTGAGGAGGCTATGGAGTCATTGCCTGCGATTGGGGATCAAGCGCCTGTGCTCACTGGATTGAATCTTGACGGAGAGTCGGTGAGCTTGGAGGCTCTGAACGGCCAACTCGTGTACCTTGATTTCTGGTACATCGGTTGTGGTCCGTGCATGCGGGCATTGCCGCATCTCGCCGGAATGCAGGAGGAGTTTGGTCCGGAAGGCTTCACAGTGTTGGGTGTCAACCCATTCCAAGATGCCAAAACGGTGAAGCGCTACCTCGACCGTCGGGAACTCGACGTGCCACAGGTGATCTTGGATTCACTCCCAACAGAATACCCAATCGTCGCATATCCTACATGGTTCTTGATCGGCCGCGATGGCCAGATCATTGACCGCAATATGGGCTATGATGAAGACACCGGGGCTTTCCTCGATTCCTTGGTTCAGGTCAATCTCTGAGCGAAAAAACGCTCGTTTATCCAGCCATCATCGCCTCAATCTCATCCGCTTCCAACGGGATGTGCCCCATCAAATCGATGAAGCCGTCTTCCGTGATCAGGATGTCATTTTCGAGGCGAATTCCGAGGTTTTCTTCCCGGATATAAATGCCCGGCTCTACGGTAAACACATGGCCCGCTTCAATGGGTTTGTGCCAGTGCCCGACATCGTGTACATCCAGTCCAATGAAGTGGGAAGTGCCGTGCATGAAATACTTTTTGTAAGCCGGCCAAGCTGGGTTCTCATTGTCCACTTCTTCCATTGTGATGAGCCCGAGATCAACCAACTCCTTGGTCATCAGCTCCCCTACTTGCGCGTGATACGCCTGTAAGCTCACGCCCGGACGCAACAACGTCATCGCCCCGCGCATCACCCGCAGCACCGCATTGTAGACATTGCGCTGGCGGTCCGTAAACTTTCCGCTAACCGGCACACAACGCGTCATATCAGCGGTATAGTTTCCATACTCAGCACCCACGTCCATCAGGATGACATCGCCCGCCTTGCATTCGTCGCTGTTCTCAATATAGTGCAAGACGCACGCATTGAAACCGCTGCCGATGATAGGCGTGTAAGCGAATCCACGTGAGCCACGACGTAAGAATTCATGCATGAATTCCGCTTCAATTTCATATTCCGTCACACCGGGTTTCACGAATTGTAAAACACGCTCAAACCCCGCTTTGGTGATGTCACATGCTCGTTGCATTTGTTCCACCTCTTCCTGCGACTTGATCGCTCGCAGGTTGAATAAAATCGGTGCCGATCGTTCGATCTCGTAATTCGGATACTTCTCGCGCAACGTTGCATTCTCACGATCGGTTCGTGTTTGCACCTCCTTGCTCGCACGTGTGTGCGGATTGTCATTCAAATAGAGCGCATCAGCTTCCGACATGAGACGTTGCAACGTCTTTTCAAAAGCCGTCACCCATTGAATTTGGCCGATCCCCGTTTGCGTCTTCGCTTGGGACTTGTCTAATTTCGCTCCTTCCCAAATAGCCAACTCCTTGTTGGTCTCCAACGTGAATAAGATCTCACGATCAGCAGGATTGTGGGCATCTGGAAACACCAACAAAACCGCTTCTTCTTGATCCACTCCGGTCAACCAAAAGATGTCACTCGCCTGCTTGAAGGGCATCGTGCCGTCTGCGCTGGTCGGATAAATGTCATTTGAAAAGAACACCGCAATGGAACGCGGTTTCATACCCTGCATGAACGTAGCACGGTTCTGATTGTACAAGGACGCGGGAAGTTTCTGGTAACGCATGCAACGAAGATACCGAAGCTTAAGAGAACCGCGAAGTGGGGTTTTCCAATCAATCTAAGATTGTCAGAACTTGACCCAAGCGCAAAGTCCGGAATTCCCGCAAAATAAACACTCTCATCCCTCAGAGGCAACCCAATAGGCCGTGACCCCAAGCAGCCTGCTCTATCTTCACACCATGGAAGCATTCAATAAATCCCTCCCGCCAAAACCTGTGGGATCTTATCCCTTGGCTAGAAAAGTCGGACCTCTTCTTTTTTTGAGTGGAGTCGGTCCGCGCCTTGCAGGAAGCGATGTGCATGACAGCGGTGTGCCAGGCTTGGAATTGGACCACAATGGAAACTTCAAATCGTTTGACTTCGAAGCGCAAGTACACAGTGTTTTTGCCAATGTCAAAGCCATCTTAGAGCAACATGGGAGCACGTGGGAGCAGCTTGTAGACATTACGGTTTTCTTGGTAGACATGAACCGCGACTTCGCTACGTTCAATCGGATTTATGCGGACTACTTTCCAAACCCTAGTACACAGCCATGCCGCACAACACTTGCCATCAACCGATTGCCAACTCCGATTGCAATTGAATTGAAGTGCATCGCCTCTGTCGAATGACTCCGGTTGGATTCATTCGTGCGATTCATCGGACCATATTGCGCATCTATGCAATGGGGATCGTATTGATTAGTCTCCCGGCTATCGCCCAAAAACCCATTCAACTTCCGGAGGTCAACCCGGACACCTTGTCCACGCATCACTTCCCCGAAGTCAGCATCCCAACGAACGCTTATGGCCCCGGAGAGCGCTTAGAGTACACCTTCCGTTATGGCTTCGTTCATGCTGCGGAGGCCCAAATCGAACTGAAAGCAGCGGGACGCGGTCCCAACGGTCCACAATGGCTGATCGACGCGCGTGGACGATCCACGGGAACATTCAGTTGGTTTTTCAAGGTGGACGATCGCTACCGCACCACCATTGACGCCGCAACAGGCTATCCCCTGCATTTTATCCGTGACGTTCAAGAAGGAGGCTATACCATCGACCAAGATTACCGGTTTGACTGGTCTACACAATCCGTGAGGACCCTGACGTCAAAGCGCGGTAATCCTGCAAAAAAACACGTGTTTCAGCTTCCTGGCCCCACACACGATATGATCAGCAGCATTTTTGCACTGCGAAATTTAGACTTTGACAACCTGCAACTCGGCGATACGGCAAGGGTTCCCTTGTTCATGGATGAAGAGTGGTTGGAACTTGAAGTCATTTATAGTGGCAAGGTGGAACAGAAAGTCAACGGTGAAAAATGGCCTTGTCTCCTCTTTCATCCCGTCATCCAAACCGGTCGCATTTGGCGGAATCCAGATGACTTATCGGTCTATATCAGTGACGACGCCAACCATATTCCGCTGTTGGCTAAGTCCAATATTCTATTCGGAACGGTCCAAATGGAATTGACACACGTCAGTGGGTTAAGAAATCCTTCATCGCGCCGCGATTGAGGCCCCTTTTTTTCCGAATTTGCCGTATGCCATCTAACCAAGATTTCGACCCTGCGATCCTCCAAAAGCTGGAGGCGCTAGAAGCGAAGTACGCCGCCATGGGTCAAGACCTGTCAGCGTACCTCGACGGGTTGCTGCATGCTGATTTTCTGACGTATTGGGATTACATCAACCTCGATACGTTACTGAGTTTACAGCATCCCATCACGCCGTTTCCAGACGAGTCCATCTTCATCGTTTACCACCAAATCACGGAGCTCTATTTCAAGTTGGTGCTGCACGAATTGGAGCAACTCGCTGAAGAAGCACCTCGAACCAATACCCCCTTTTTGGAACGCATTCGACGCGTGAACCGCTATTTCGAGGCCCTAACCCACAGTTTCGAAATCATGGTCGATGGCATGGACCGCGATCAGTTCCTGAAATTCAGGATGTCCCTCTTGCCAGCGAGCGGTTTTCAGAGTGCCCAGTATCGGATGATTGAAATCCGCTCAACCAGCTTTGATCGCCTCCTTCATCCAGACCACCGCGATGCCCATGTCGCTCACAGCCCGGGTGATTTAGAAGATTTATTCGAGAAAATTTACTGGAAGGCGGGAGCCGTAGAATTGGCAACAGGGAAAAAAACTTTGACGCTCAAGCAATTTGAAGACAAGTACGGTTCGGTTTTATTGGAGTTGGCTGAAAACGCCCACGGCGTCAATGCCCGGGCTTTGTGGTCAGAGCTGCCCATTCACGAACAAACAGACGAACTTCGGCAGGCACTGCGTTGGTTAGATGTGAATGTCAACATCAACTGGCCCCTGAGCCACTACAAAAGCGCCGTCCGATATCTCCAAAAAGATCCCGAGGACATCGCGGCGACCGGCGGAACCAACTGGCAGAAATACCTGCCTCCGCGTTTTCAGAAGCGGATTTTCTTCCCGGAATTGTGGAGCTCAGAAGAACTCGAGGGTTGGGGAAAAAGCTGGGTCAAACGCGAAGTCTTTGGCCTAACATGAAATTCTATTGGTTGCAGCGTTGGTACGTTGGAATCATTGCAATCATGTTGATTCAATGTGGTTCCAATGACATGGCCCCATTTTCTCATTCGGATGCTCCCGACACGGTTGATCAACCGATGGAGCGATTCGGATTGATTTGGGAGCACTTCGCCGTGGATTCAGGAACGGTTCGAAGCGGCCAATCGCTTTCGCACCTCCTTTCGCCGGCAGGATTATCTGCTTCTAAGATCGTGCAAATTGCTGAAGCGAGTCAACCCGATTACGATGTGCGGTCCATGAAGTCCGGCAACGCATGGTGGCTCGCATTTCGCAATGACTCTGCAGCGACTCCTGCCTATTTCATCTACCAGCGAAACGCCATCGATTATGCAAAATTCCAACTGGAGGCCCCTTTTGGTGTTCAGTTAGCGCAGCTCCCCACGGACACCACTATAGAACGCGCCAAAGGGATCATAGAGCAGGCATTGTATATTGATTTAGAGCGGGTAGGTGCGCCGTCGAGTCTCGCGTTGGCCATGGCCAGTGTTTACGCTTGGACCGTAGATTTTTCCCGCTTGCAGAAAGGCGACGCTTTTGATGTTTTGTACGAACGAACGTACGTCGCAGGAGAACCCAAAGGGATGCCGCGTGTCGTTGCCTGCCATTTCC
>CAJWIF010000061.1 GCA_913041135.1 uncultured Flavobacteriales bacterium | reverse complement strand
AAAGGACAAAGAATCAAAGGGTCAAGCCCCTCGCACAAGCCCGCATTTTTAATCCAGAACGCAACGAACTGATTGACCGGCTTCCGCATGCGCACCGGTCTTAGTCGCTGCATTGGTACCAGACGACAGTCTACGATACCAAGCGTTGTCTGTACTGAGTCCCGAAGCCGACCAGAAATAACCGGCTGCTCCCACACTGACGAAGTTACCCTGGTAAGTCCGCCAGCCGCCAGCCAAACCTGAAAAACCGCTCTCATTCGTGCCATCCCATGCAGGGGAGTCTGATACAGACGATTTCATTTTTTCACCTGCCACTTGAAGACCCCCAAGACCCTCAATTAAGGTGGTGTACTCCGATTCAGCCGGAATGTGCAAACCGGTCGGAACGTGCCAACCGCTTGGACACAATCCATTAACAGCATTCACCGCGTGCCAGTTGTACAAACGGCCGTAAGTCGCAACGTTGGCTGGGTTATTGTCGTAATCACAACGTGCCCCGGTGCTCAATCCTACCCATTCTGAAGTACCGGTAACCTCCTCAATGGCAGACCCGTCATCGTACACCGTCGTACGAAGATTCTCCGCAAACCAACATTGAGTTCCGATTAAAACCGTAGCATAAGGGTGGCCATCGAAGGTATAAGGATCGCCGCAGTCGACAAACGCTGCTGCTGCCGTCTCCTTCGTCCAATTGAACTGGTCCGCTGCCGTATTGTTGGTTCCAGCGGCGTCGGTGAAGTTGCTGCCGGCCACATCTATGGCGCAATCACCGTCACCGGTTGGGGTAAATGTTGCGGTGTAGGTTGTTCCCGAACCCGTGAAAGTTGCGAGCGTGCCGTTTGTCACAGTGATGTCGGTTTGTTCGAAATCCGTAGTGCTTTCTGAGGACGTGAAAGTCAAAGTAAGTGCGGCGTCATTTGAAGTTGCACCGTTTAAAACCTCCGCTGCGGTAATGGTCATCGTTGGTGGTGTACCATCGTAGGTCCAAGTGAATGAATTGGAAACCGTATTCCCGTCCCCTGAGGGGTCGGTAAATGCACTCGGTTCAACAACAAAAGCACAAGTTCCGTCTCCCGCCGGCGTAAATGTCCCTGTGAAAATATTAGAAGATACAGCCGTAAAACCTGATATCGCTCCGTTCGTTACCGTGATATCATCAAAAACGAAATCACCAGTTGCCTTATTTGCAGTGAACGTCAAAGTAAGTGTGCCGTCATTGGAAGTTGCACCGCTCGAAACCTCTGCAGCGCTGATTGCCATAGTTGGTGGAAGCAGGGCCGTGGAATGGTCCGATTGCAAGGCCTGGATATCCTGAATCAACTCAGAGCAATCGTACGTCAAGTAGATCATCGTCCCCGAAACCGATTTCGATACATAGGTAGTGGCAGCAGAAGACAGTCCTGTTTCGGTTGCTATTGCCGCCTCAAACTCATTGATCATGGCCATCATCTTCTGCCACTCGCAATACTGATTCACAACGCCATTTGACTCGCTGCCCAAGCTCGAACTCGATAAAATAGGATCGTTCGTGTAAGGAAAAGATGTCGACTGGGCAAAGGATACTACGGTCGCAAACAAACAGACAATCAACAACGCTGTCTTGCTAAGGGAGTATAAACACTTGAAATTCATGACGATTCTATTACACCGTGAATATAGTCATTAATCGATTGATAATGCCTATTCAGCAAGGATAAATTACTCATTGCTATGGAGAAGATGTGTTGCTATCGCAATGGTAGCACGGACAAGTCATGGCATACGTCATCAGCTAATTACGATCGGCTAGACTCAAGCTAGATGCCTTTGTTGGGTCGTCTTGGATGAATGGCTTTTGCTCAAAGTGGGCGATTCGTCGAAGAATGAAAACGGCGCGATCGAATGTAGAGCGAAGTGGTCAAATGCGTGTGCTTACCGTTGTGCTTACATGGGGTTGATAAACCTTTCCTTGGCTCGTCATTCCTTTCCATTAAGATACGCTGAGCACCCTGTAAGCACTGGGTTTTAACGCCAATCTTATGCACATCCTGTAAACCGTTGTAAAGCACTTGGCACGTCGCGTCCAGACCGCCAAGAAATTTTACGATGCCCTGTACATCCTTGGATTGCGGGGTTTCTTGTTGCCTTATCATGTACGGAGCGATTCAACCAGGTCCGAAGCAAATGAATTGGAGAAGAAAGTATGAAGCAGTTGCAGTGCAGCTATTTGCATCTGTGATGGTTACAGAATAAAATCCAGCATTCAGATCACTGAGGTCTTCATTCGTGCTGCTAAAGTTGGGATCGTCGCTCGTCCAATTAATCGAATATGGCGAGGAAGGATCGTCATCAATGATGGTAAGATTAATAGCTGCTTCGTTTACTCCAGCAGTGCACGGGTCGTCTGAGGTTTCCGCTGAACTTGGATCAATGGTCGGACAGCAAGTTCCGTCATCTATCGTAGCGATGTCATTGTAGTTTGAGGCTGCGGAAAGAGTGCATCCCATTATTCCTCCTGCATTGATGGCATCGATAATGCCCTGAAGGTCATCTTCAATAAATAATTGGCCATTGCTCTCAGTTCCCACCCTGAAATCAGTTATTTGAGCTGGGGTAGCGGCTCCAGTTAACGTGTTGAGGTAATCGATTGCAGCTTCAAATTCTTTTGTCATAAATATGCTATTGCTCGTCTGAAAAGCCGTCATGAAATCATATACGGTCAAAGCAATGATATCAGCAGAAAGGGCTGGCTGGGTCAGGGTGTAGTCTCCTGCGTCTATTCCAGAGAGTGTATACCCCGAAGTACTTACTGCTATACCTGCAGCTATGTCGGAGCTTGCGAAAGTGAATACTGCGGCTCCCCCCAAGCTAACATCGTCGCCTGGCACAACACCGGATAGACTCGGTGTTCCTGAGGCAGTTGCGGCTGTTGTACCGTCAAAGGATTTGTCGTCTCCTGTAAGACCTGTAATGGTTAAGGCTATTTGTGAAAAAGAGGTGTGACCAAATAAAAAGATGGCCAAAACGGATAGAACAAAAGTGTTTTTTTTCATAATACAGCTATATAAGATTCGAGCGAAGGTTGACTCAGATTAGCTCTTTCCAAGGAAAAGAAAGATACGCTTATGTTGGTGAATAATTTTATTTAAACGATGATAAAATAAATTTGATAGAAATTATAAATGATGGGCGCCAAAAACCATACCGCGACTTCAATGCGCTTACTCACCTTTGTATCCATGCTCTCATGGTGCCTTTGTAAACCAATGAATCACTTGCGACACCCGTTGTCGCCCATCCGCTATTTGCGAAGACTTGCCGTTTCTGAGTGCAAACCACACAGAGCCTGAGGAGCTTCGTACGATGTCTTGAATGACCTTGGTAACATGAATTGGCTGCATACGAAACCGAAAATGAGTGCGCAGAATTGATACCGTTTCAAACTCATGGGTCTCACTCAGGGCACGCTAGACCATAGTCTACTAAGAACCAGAGCAAATCAGAGATGTTGATGACTCCGTCTGAATTGATATCCGTAGGGCAATCGTCCAACTCCAATTCAATACACGTTTGAGCATTGGTGTCCCAAACGGTTCCCGGACCGCAGCTCGCGCTGTTGATAAAGCAATCAAAGAAACACGTGCCGTCATCAATCAAGGCTTCTGGATCAAAATTACACGCTTCGGAATAGGTGCAGCCTTGGCACGAACCTCCCAAGCTAGGACATGGGTTGAGTGCCGCAGCCTCGCCTTCTGTGAGCGTGTGAAGCTGGTCCAAATTCAGGCCATTCCACGTTTCGGAGGTTCCCGTGGGCCAGGTGACCACCACAGAGTCGACCGCTGCTACTTGGGCCAATCCAAAATGCAAAGCAGATTCAGATTGTGACAGGTAGTCTTCGCCGAGGGCAGTATACGTGCGAAAAGGGGATGCGGGATGGTCGGAATACACAGCGACCCAAGAGCCGATTGCTTGGCTGTTGGAAACGACGCCTTGCAATTCTATTTCAACCCAATGGTTGGTGTTGACTGTGACGTTCTCCCACATACGAATTTTGTGATTCCCCAAGTTGTGCACGGCAAAATCGATGCGCCCATCTCTGTTCCAGTCGGCTGACGCCACGGTGTGGGCGTTGGTAAAATCTTCTGGGAAGACGCCCGTTGAAGGAATGAAGAAAGTGAATCCGTTGTCTGTACCTCCATTTTCAAAGAAATGATTCAGCTGGTGCGGCTGTGCAGGGAAGTGTTCGGCTACAAACGCATCCAAGTCCGTATCGTTGTCATAATCTATAAAGCGTGCACCCCAAGTCCAGGATTCGGCCAAGAGCGATCCGAAATGTGCGTTCATGATGTTTTCGAACTGAGCTGACTCGGGATTGTACGTCAATAACACATCAGGTCCCGCGGGTGTGTTGGTGATGAGGAAGTCCCGCCAGCCATCTTGGTTGATGTCGCCTTCTGTCAAGGTCATCGCATCCAGAACCAAATCAAAGCCACTTGCAACGGAGAGGTCCTCAAAAGATCCATTGCCGTCATTGTGATAATAGGCATTGGGGTTCCACTTGTCGTTGGCTACGAGCAAATCCGGCCAGCCATCGAGATCTATGTCGTGGAAGAGCGTGGCAAGGGTCAATTGGATGCCATTGTCCAGCCCCGTCTCATCGGTCACATCTGTGAAAAGGAATCCGCCTTCGTTTCGAAACATTTTATTGGTGACAGCGGGCCATTCTTCCGAAGTTCCCGTGTTCCAAATATCCCACAACGTCGAATCTTGGGGGAGTCCCAATTCGTTCAGTTCGTCCACGTGATAGGCTCCTAGATACACATCGAGATCACCATCACGGTCGTAGTCCGACCAGCTAGCACACGAAGCTAGGGGCATGAAAAGGGGCAGGTTGCTCTCGCTGCTTCGGTCGGTCCAAAGCCCTTCATCTGTTTGCTCCAATAAGATCAACGGGGCGGCTTCTTGGGTGATGAAAAGATCCAAGTCACCGTCATCATCGATATCCACCCATTGAATGCTTTTGCCCTCGCCAGCGCAGACGGGAGCCAATTCGCTCTGAAGAAATTGTCCTTCTGATTGCGTGTAGACGATGGTTGGCCCATTTTCTCGGCATGCAGTGACATCGGGCCAGCCGTCTTGATTCCAATCGGCCAAGGACAAGCCTGATCCCCACTGACCGAATGGATTGGTGTAGACCATATTTTGTTCAGGTGCAATGTTGACGAATCCTTGAGAGAGCAAAGCTGTTGCGGGAGCAAGGAACATCCATCCCATGGCGATAAACGCAATGGATGACTTGCGCAACTTCGTGAGGAATTGCGGTTGAATCGATACGAAATCGCGCCGAATAGATGGACTCACACTGATGTTGTTTTCACACTGCCAGCATTTTAGCGGGCAGAGAATCCAAGATAGCGCAATTGGTGCAGAGTGCAATACACCTGACGAGCGCTCGGGAATTAGGCTTCGATTTCAGCTGTTAAGTCGGCACTCAGCAATTTGCTGCACTTGGGCTCCAGGTCGTCATAGGCACCGGACATCACGGTGCACTTCCCCTTGAAGTGAACCAAGAGGGCGCATTGTTCAGCTTGTGCCGCCTCGTGGCCGCACACTGAGACGAGCATTTCAATGACATGATCAAATGAGTTGTGCTCGTCATTGTACAGAACCAATTGCCAACCATCCGCGGTGGCCTCGTCCAATAGGGTTTCTTCTGCAACTTCAGTCTCTACCGCGCACGCTGACACCGCATGTGTTGAACCAACGAATGTGCAGTTGTTGGTCAATGAAAGGAAGTGTTCTGCAATGTTCACTACGCAAAAATAGAAAATATAAAAGCATCCACTAGCGCATCCACAGAACATTTCGCCCTGATATGGGTTTTTTTAGCATGGACAAATCGAAAGTTCTTCTGATGCATCAGCCCTCCACGCATGGTTTGGTGCCGTTTTTGGAGCGTGCTGGATACGCTGTACACTCAGCGGAGAAGCCTGAAGATGCTGCCATTTCACTGTTGGAACACGAACCTGAAGTGGTGATTTGGGATGTCAGTCTGAACAGGATGTCGGAATGGAACCGGTTGCACGCGATGCTCAAAAGCAGAACTCCTTTGGTTTCTGTGAACCAACTAAAAAGTTGGGACGACTCCGAGGATGGGCTTGGAGCGGGTAGCGCATTGTCCGGGAAGATCGGTGAGCCTCATGTCTCTGGTCCAAATTTGAGCGAAGCATTGGAAGCGTCTTCACAAACTGAAGGAGCCATTGACAACCCTGATGCACTTCTAGGAAAGTTGTCACAGCTCTTGTCGAAGTCAAAGGGTGACATTCGGCATTTTTACACCAAAGTGGGCAACAAACTGCGTCGTATTGAATTGTCTGACATTCGATTTATACAAGTAGAAGGGAAGTACAGTACCATCCACTTAGAGAGTCGGAATTACCACATCAAAAGTTCCCTGAACGATATGCTGCACCTGCTTTCTTCGAACGAATTCGTGCGGGTGTCTCGCAACAATGTGGTGAATTTGAAATTCATTGAGCACATTGATGTCTTCCAAAGTACCGTGCGCATCGGAAATGACGATGTTCCAATCAGTCGGACGTACAAAGAGAACCTGATGCGTTTTGTTCAACTGATGTGATGAAGGGAGGGTCTTGAATATCTGACGATGGACCGCCGAATCTGAAGCTTGCCGATTAACTTTGTAGCATGTCAAATCAGGATGCTGTGGAAGGGGACGAGTCGAAAAAGCCGTTAAACTTCATTGAGCAAAAAATTGAAGCCGATATTGCCAATGGTAAAAACGGCGGGCAAATTCTGACACGGTTTCCGCCAGAGCCCAATGGCTATTTGCACATTGGACATGCAAAAGCCATCTGCGTGAGTTTCGGCTTGGCTGCGAAATATGGCGGAATCACAAATCTTCGCTTCGATGATACCAATCCTGAAAAGGAAAGTGTAGAGTACGTCGATGCCATTCGCCGGGATGTTACTTGGCTCGGTTTCGATTGGAAAGGAGGAGAATACTATACGAGCGACTACTTCGGAAAACTCTATGAATTTGCGTTGCAACTGATTGACCAAGGCCAAGCATACGTGGACAGCCAGACAGCGGAGGAAATGGCGAGTCAAAAGGGCGCTCCAGGAATGCCGGGTACTCCAAGTCCACACCGTGACCGTGGCATCGAAGAGAATCGGCAGTTGTTCGAAGAGATGAAAGCGGGAAAGCATGCTGAAGGGAGCTATGTTTTGCGTGCCCGCATCGACATGGCCAATGATAACATGCTGTTACGGGACCCCGTGATTTACCGTATTAAATTCATTGACCACCACCGTACTGGAAAGGATTGGGTAATTTATCCGATGTACGATTTTGCGCATGGACAATCCGATTCGATCGAAGGCATTACGCATAGCTTGTGCTCTTTGGAGTTTGAGAATCACCGCCCTTTGTACAATTGGTTTATCGAGTCGTTGGGTATTTTTCCGAGCGAACAAACTGAATTTGCTCGATTGAATTTGAATTACACCATCATGTCCAAGCGAAAATTGCTTCGCTTGGTTGAAGATGATGCAGTAGATGGATGGGATGATCCGAGGATGCCCACTATAAGCGGGTTGCGTCGTCGTGGATACACCCCTGAAGCGATCCGTGAATTCGCTGACCGGGTGGGCGTAGCCAAACGAAACAACACCATTGATGTGAGTTTATTGGAGTGGGCGTTGCGCGATGATTTGAATCGACGTGCTCCTCGTGCGATGGCGGTGCTGAATCCCATCAAACTGGTTGTCTTGAATGTTCCATCCGGAGAGGTAGAATGGCTTCAAACAGACAACAATCCGGAGGATCCAGAAGCGGGTTCGAGAACGTTGCCTTTTGGACGGGAGTTGTGGATGGAAGCGGATGATTTCAAAGTGGATGTCAACAAGAAGTGGTTTAGACTTGCCCCAGGACGCACGGTCCGCCTGAAGTCCGCCTACATTGTCGAGTACGTAAACCACGTTGAAGACGAACAAGGCCAGGTGCTGGAGGTTCATGTGAACCGTGTGGCGAATAGCAAAAGTGGGGAGGACACTTCAGGAGTCAAAGCCAAAGGAACACTGCATTGGGTGGCTGCATCGCATGCCGTCACATCAGAAGTGCGGCTTTACGACCGGCTGTTTATGAGTGCTGATCCAGAGGGTGGTGAAGACGCTAACTTCATGAACAACTTGAACCCGGACAGCCTGCAGATTTTGTCAGGGTGCAAGCTGGAACCGAGTTTAGGCGACGCGGCAGTAGGAACGGTTTATCAGTTTACCCGATTAGGTTACTTCACAGTAGATTCGAAATATTCGAAACCTGATAAGCTCGTCTTCAATAGGGCTGTGACACTCAAAGATGGCTGGAAAGGCTAATCTGCTTTCACTGTCACCAGTCCCATGTCAGCCGCAATCCGGTGCATGAGTTTTCGAGCAGCTGCAATCTCGTTGGGAATGTCACCCTCTAGGATGGCTTCCTTGATAGCGTTCTTGATCGTGCCGATGGGCTTGCTCGGAGGAATCCCGAATGTCTCCATAATTTCTTCTCCGGTCACAGGTGGCTGGAAATTACGCAGTTGGTCGTTTTCCTCGACTTCTTTCAATTGTAAGATTACCACCTCATAGTTGGCGAGATAACGTTTGACCCGAGCTTCATTCTTTGAGGTGATATCGGCCTTGCACAAAATCATCAGTTGGTCGATGTCGTCACCGGCATCGAAAAGTAGCCTTCGAATGGCGCTGTCTGTGATTTGATTTTTGGTGAGTGCAATGGGTCTCAAATGAAGCAGGACCATTTTCTGGACAAACTTCATTTTGCCATCCAATGGCAATTTGAGCCGTTTGAAAATCTTGGGTACCATACGCGCTCCTCGATCTTCATGTCCATGGAAGGTCCAACCGTGTCCTTTTTGGAATCGTTTTGTGGCTGGTTTGGCGATGTCATGCAAGATTGCTGCCCAACGCAACCAAAGGCTCTCTGACTGATTGGCAACATTGTCAAGCACCTCCAACGTGTGGTAGAAATTGTCCTTGTGCCCTACGTTGTCTCGCCATTCAACCCCTTTTAACGCCGTCATCTCTGGAAAAAACCGTTCAAGTAAACCGCACTGATCCAATAGCTTGAATCCGACGGAAGGTTGGTCGCTTTGAATGATTTTATGCAGTTCCGTATGGATGCGCTCGTTTGAGATGATATCCAATCGGGAAGCATTGCGCTTGATTGAGGCGAGGTTTTCGGGTGTGATTTGAAATCTGAGTTGGGTGGCGAACCGAACGGCTCGCAGCATACGCAGCGGGTCGTCGCTATAGGTGATGTCTGGATCCAAAGGAGTTTGAATGCGTTTGGCATGCAGATCTCCAATGCCATTGAACGGATCAATGAGTTCCCCAAACGTGTTGTGATTCAGACTCAGAGCCAATGCGTTAATGCTGAAATCACGGCGCTTCTGATCATCTTCAATGCTGCCGTCTTCTACAATGGGCTTGCGACTGCCGCGCTCATAAGATTCTTTGCGCGCTCCTACAAACTCCACCTCCAAGTCTCCCAACCGGAACATCGCTGTTCCAAAGTTTTTGAAGACTGTTACTTTTCCAGCGCGCATTGCCTTTGCGGCTTCATTGGCCAATTCAATTCCGCTCCCTTCGACCACGATGTCGATGTCTTTGGATGGTCGGTTCAATAAGAGGTCGCGCACATACCCTCCAATGGCAAAAACTTGCTGGCCATTTTTGTCGGCTATTGCTCCGATGGTGCGGAACAAAGGGTGGTAGAGGTCGTCAGAATAATTCATGCGTCAGCAGTCCAAGGAATCAAAGGTAGTTGTGAGGGGACAATCACCGTATCATGATTAGGATCGAATGACACGAAATCGATTGTTTTCATCAAATTCAACCAACATGGAAGGTGCCTGGCTCGTTTTATTGTCCTGGCCATACACTCCGACGTAGTCAACCTCCGATTGGATCTCTTTCCCAACGTGTGAGAACAGCGCAGGACTTGCACCTCCAGATTTGTTCGCACTCGTAGAAACGAGCGGCCTTCCGAGACCTTCAATGATAAACTGACAGTAGGGGTCTTGGGTCAATCTGACGGCGCATGCTCCCTGGTCATTGACCAGGGCCGGATGCAGGGCATACCGACATTGGTCAGAAAAAGGAGCAAGGACTGTAAGCGGTCCATCACAAACCTCCATCAACTCCCAAGCTTCTTCAGGCAATTGAGGTTGGATTACTTCCACCATGCGGGAGTTTGACGCCAACATCAGCATGGGCTGGTTCGTTGGACGCGCTTTGATTTCGAAAACGCGCTCTACGGCTGCAAGATTTGTTGCGTCAGCCGCGAGCCCCCAAACGGTATCCGTAGCGTGCAGGATTACGCCTCCATTTTTCAAACAAGCGATGGCTTTTAGGGCGTCCTCTTGCCAAGGAGCGCGGGCTTTTTTACGGCTCATGAGTTGTTAGAAATCCAAAGTTTCACGGTACGGTTTACATCTGCAACGGGGTCATCGGATGTGTCACCTTCGAAGGCCATGCCAGTGACTTTTTCGTACAGCGCGATGTAGCGTTGGCTCACCGTCTGAACAAAGGTATCCGTGAGGTTCGGCATGGTCTGATTATCCAATCCCATAAAACCGTTTTCCATGAGCCATTCTCGAACAAACTCTTTGCTGAGTTGCTGCTGCTGTATGCCTTCATTTTGTCTTTTCTCGTAGCCATCAGCTATAAAATAGCGCGAGCTATCGGGCGTATGGATCTCATCAATCAACATCAGCTCACCCTTGAACAGTCCGAATTCATATTTGGTGTCCACCAAGATCAACCCGCGTTCCGCCGCCATTTCTGTGCCCCGTTGAAAAAGAGCGCGTGTTGTGCTTTCGAGTTGTGTGTAAAGCGCCTCAGAAACAATGCCGCGTTTCAAGATGTCTTCTTTGCTGATATCCTCATCGTGTCCTTCCTCTGCTTTGGTCGCGGGGGTGATGATGGGTTCGGGAAATGGATCGTGTTCACGCAATCCTTCCGGCATGCTTACACCGCACAAGACACGTTTCCCAGAAGCATAGGTTCGATGCGCATGTCCCGTGAGGTAGCCTCGGATGACCATCTCGAGTCGAATGGGTTGACAGGCGTGGCCAATGGTAATGTTCGGATGTGGCGTGTCCAATTTCCACGTGGGAATGATGTCCGAAACCGCATCGAGGAAATAGCTCGCTATGCCATTGAGGACTTGACCTTTGTGTGGAATTCCTTTTGGGAGAATGACATCAAACGCGCTGATTCGGTCGGATACTACGGCAACCATGAGGTCAGAGCCGATGGCATACATGTCCCGGACTTTGCCATGATAGGCTGAAGTTTGACCCGGGAAGTTGAATTGAGAATGTTCGAGAGTTGAACGCATGGTACAAGTAAAATAGACCGACTGTCAGTATTTTGTTCGAGGTGAATCGTGTTGGGCAGCATCGGCTACCTCAAAGGCGTGAATGACGGCTCTAACCAACCGGTGTCGAACAACGTCTTCTCCGGTGAGTTGAACCATGCCGATGCCTTCAATGTCCTTGAGGTTTCTTTGAGCGTAGAGTAAACCAGACATTTGTTGTCGTGGCAAATCCACTTGAGAAACGTCTCCGGTAATTGCGAATTTGGCATCGCGTCCCATCCGGGTTAAAAACATTTTCATTTGAGCGACGGTGGTGTTTTGTGCCTCATCGAGAATGACGAACGCTTTGTCCAACGTTCGCCCGCGCATGAATGCGAGTGGCGCAATTTCAATGACTCCCTTTTCTATATGGTCTGCGACCTTTTCGAAAGGAAGCATATCGGTGAGTGCGTCATACAAGGGTTGTAAATACGGATCGAGCTTCTCTTTCAAGTCGCCGGGTAAAAAACCGAGATTCTCACCGGCCTCAACCGCAGGTCGTGTGAGGACGATTTTACGGACGCGCTTATCCTTGAGAGCTGATACGGCCATCGCGACAGCAGTGTATGTTTTGCCTGTACCAGCGGGTCCCACAGCAAACGTCATGTCGTTGGCTCGAATGGAGTCTACTAATAATTGTTGGTTGGGCGTTCGGGCGACGATGCGATGTCCCCCTGGGCCAAAGACCAAGGTGTCATCCTTCTTTGATTGCCGCAATACCTCCGATTCGTCAGCATTGAGAAGCCGGTAGATGTCATCGTCGCTCAATTTCTGATAGCGCTCTACATGCCACAAGAGCATCCGCATCACTTCGTCAAACCGACCTAAATCCTCCAAAGATCCCTTGGCGATAATGGTGTCACCACGCGCAATGAGCTTCAGCGCTGGAAGCTGCTTTTGGATTAGGCGCCACTTTTCGTTGTCGTTGCCCAAGAGGATCAACGGATCAACACTTTGGATGGATATCTCTTTCTGTTGCATATGCGATGACAAAAATAGGTTTCTCACCTTTGCAAAGTGTCAATTGCAACCATCACTTCTGACTTTGGCGAAGGAAGTCACTACACGGCCATTCTGAAAGGCGCGCTTTTTCAGCGTGTTCCGGATATTCAGATCGTGGATGTAGGACACACAATTCGCAAATTTGATGCCGTCGAGGCCGCGTTTATGCTGCGCTCAGTCTACCGGGAATTTCCCAAAGGCACGGTTCATCTGATTTGTGTGAGAAGCGCGGAAACTCCAGAAACACCTCACCGCGTGATGCTATTGCACGGTCAGTACTTTATTGGAGCGGACACGGGTCTGTTCCGATTGATTGCTGACCAAGAGCCTGAAGGCGTGTATGACTTGTCCGGCCTTCGGTATGATGTAGATGCGCCAACGTTTCCTGAAAGGGAGGTGTTTGTCCCTGCTGCCGCGCATTTGGCACGCGGGGGCTCTCCAGATTTGATCGGCAGAAGAGTGGGCGAATTGCGACCAGCATCTCCAAAGCGATTGGCGCATGAGGGCCACACGTTGATCGGTCATGTTCAATTCATTGATTACTTCGGCAATGTCATTACGAACATCAGCCGAAAGGAATTCAAGGAATTTGGAAAGGGTCGGAAGTTTGAAGTCGAGATGAGGACACCGCGAATGGGCATTCGTAAAATTCACGACCACTACCAAGATGTGCCTGCGGGCGAGCGTGTGGCAGTTTTCAATCATGCAGGCTTCTTGGAGATTGCGATTAACAATCACAGTGCTCCGGGTGGTCGCGGTGGAGCTGATGCTCTTCTTGGGCTCAGTAGAGACCATCTGATTCGGATTCGATTCGAAGATGAAAATACGATTTAACATGGGGATTCTTCGCATAGTACGGATGGAGTTTGAGGAGCAAACTGTAGCGAGCTTTGACGTCCTTTTTCAAGAAATACATGAACGCATACAAGCCTTTGATGGGTGCGAACGTGTGATGGTTTTGACTTCGACATCACAAGGAAACCAGCGCACGACCATGAGCTGGTGGAAGGATGAAGCGTCATTGAATGCTTACCGAAAATCTGAATTCTTTGGTGCTGTTTGGCCCCGAACGAAAGCCCTGTTTTCAAAAGACCCCATTGCTTGGAGCATGGATTGGTCCTCTGAAATCGTGCGGCCCATCTGATTCACTATTAACTTGCGCTTTCGCAACATGATCGCATT
>CAJWIF010000060.1 GCA_913041135.1 uncultured Flavobacteriales bacterium | reverse complement strand
CACTCTCAGGGTGGGAATTTGATGACACGGATGGTATCGAATTCCCCCCAAAACTCCAATTCCATTCAATGTCGCCCCCCCAATCCGAAAAGTCTAGATTCACATCACCGATCCATCCTCCGTCACTGCATGTTACGTTATCAATGCTAAAATCGGTATCCCAAGGTGTCATCGCGACCACCTCAAAAAAGAGTGAGTCCGAACACGTACCCGTTTCAAAATACAAGCTCACATCATAAATACCCGTCTCTTCGTACGTGAAGCTCGGCTCTGCCTCGGTGCTCGTGTCATCGGTTGTTCCTGCAACGCCAAAATCCCAAGTGTACGACTCACAAGGATTTGACAATTGGTCGAATTCCGCTGTTAACCCCGTACACGGGTCGGGGCTATCATAGCCTGGAGCTAAGATGTTACACGTCACAACATCCAGCGTGAAATCACGTAAAATGGATCCGATTTGCTGACCATCGCGCCATTCCAGCACACACACTCCCAATGCGAATTTACCGATCAAGTCAGGACTGCCTGACAAAATTCCCGTTGATGGATTGATCGAAAATCCGGCCCCCGGCCCCAATGGATTTCCCGCGTTGAACCCTGTTGCCCAACCCACCTGATTAAAAGGAGGACCTGTCGGAGGATTCGGAGTCGGAGAAAGATAAGAGCCGCCTAAAAAAATGGGGCAAAGCGAATAACTCAACGAATCACCATCCGAATCCGACGCGCTATTGTCCAATAGAAACGGATAATTGCTACAAACGAATGCCTGCGGCAATTCGTTGAATACCGGAGTGCTATTCGGCCCAATGTTGGTCAGGTTTCCAGGGATCATCGTGGTCAACGAGAACCCCTGGTCTTGAGGCAAGTTTAAATTCGTAATGGCCGGAGACCGACAACATCTTTGGTGAACCAAGGTGTATGGCTGCAGACTCGGACTAACTGTTACGGTTGCGATGTATTCAGCGCGTTCGATGCACAGATCGTCCGGAAGAAAAGCGCAATTGTTTGGGTTTTGAGGGACTATGTTTTCCACCAATGAGAAATCAAGCGGTGCCGAGACTGTCGAAATGAGCGTGCTACCTTGATAAACGCCGATGGCCGCCTCGGTATCGAATCCCGTACCGTTGGTGTTGGATGAGCTACAATCTCGATAGATATAACAATGCACCTCAAATTGCATTTGCCCATTATTGGTGGTACCCACATAAGTGTAAGTCAACTCTCCACCAACCAAGTGAGTCGCTTGAGCCTCAACAATAAAAACGCAAAAAACGGCCACAAACAAGACCTGTTTGAGAAGTTGATTGATCAGTCGCATGCATGCAGGTTTTCAACAATGTACAACATGATGTGGAACGGGTGCAAAACAATACCTTTGTTGCATGACGCTCATTCACACATGCTTTCAAGCTAGATCATTGCGTTTAGTGGGTTGGGTCTTGGGGGTGACCCTGTCATTTCAAATGACAGCACAAGCGCCAACCGTTTGGTGTGACGTCCTGAATTTTCAAAACAACGACATTCCCTTTGTAGAAGTTCACTTGGAATATGAAAGTGCCACGATGTCAGCTATTTTGGACTCCACAGGCTGGCGAACGAAAGCTGAAATTCAAGTCATTATTGAATCGGATAACGAGGTCGTCGCATTTTCAAAGTCTGAAGTGTATGGTGTTTCAGACTCCACCGAAGCCTTGGCCCACTATGGAACCCAGTTTCATCTAGAACGACTCAATGTACCACCTGGTGCCTATCGTCTGAATGTATCCGTTCGTGATGCGCATGCTACTGAGGGTCTTGCCACTGAACTTGAATTGAACCTGGTGATTCAGACACCCGGTCCTCCGCAATGGTCCGACCTTTTTCTAGTAGGTGCTTATTCCCCATCCAATGGGGAATTGAGCTCGCTTTCGCGATCTGGCTATGATATGCTGCCTCTCGTTGGCGCCAATTTCAGCGAAAACATGCAGCAGTTGCAATTTTATACCGAGCTGTATCACGTTGACGAAGTCGTAGACTCTTTGTTTTTGGTGAGTACATGGATGGAATCTTCTGATGGTACGGTTTATTCTAAGACGCGCAGATTTTACCGAAAAAACGCTGCGCCTGTTGTGCCTGTATTTACCTCCATTCCTCTTGATGGCGTGAATTGGTCAAAATCACAGCGCTTGGTGATTCAAGCTGCGACTCGCGAGAATCAAATCATTGCTGAGAAACGCTTGCCCGTGCAACGCATTGCCACCGAAATCGCTGCATCAAACGCAGATGCTTTGCCTGCATACATCGCAGCATTTACAGATTCACTGGCGCTGCTTCAGCATGTCAAAGATCACCACCCGACAAGCTCCCAATCAGAACAACAGACCATTGATCATTTTATTCCGGCGGCTACCGTTGCTCAGATGCAAGCTTTTTTAGCCGATTTCTGGGAATCCCATTCTCCACTGAACCCTGAGTTGGGGTGGCGCAACTATGTCACTGCCGTAGCATACGCAGACAGCGTGTATGGCGCTTGCAGGAATGGCCACGGGGCGATGACCGACATGGGGTACGTATATCTCCGCTACGGGCCTCCTAACACCGTGGTAAAGCGACACAATGGAACGGACTATTATCCGTATGAAATTTGGCATTACCACCGTGCAGCTTCGTTCACGAATAAGCGGTTTCTTTTCTTTTCACCTCACATGGTCGCCGAGTGTTTTGTCTTGTTACATTCAGACATGTTGGGTGAGGTTCAAAACAATGATTGGCTGCATGTTTTAAGAAACAGAGAAAACAGTCTCCGCGTAACAGAGTCGCAAGTCAACCGACTCAATCCACGAAGAGACACGTTCTCGGGCGAAGAACCGGAAGATCTATTTTTCAATCCCCGATGAGCCAATCCAACGTGACAGAACGAGTCGTTGTGGCCATCTTGAATTGGAATGGCTTGCATCATTTGCAGACGTATTTACCGCAGGTCATTCTGAACTGCAAAGGCGACGCTGACGTGGCCGTCATAGACAATGGCAGTACCGACGAGTCAGTCGTATGGTGCACTCAGAATTATCCGGAAGTTCAAGTTGTACTAATTGAAAGCAACCTTGGATTCTCAGGGGGCTACAATGCAGGACTTGCTCAAATTCAAGCCAAAACATTTGTTCTCCTGAATAGCGATGTTCGCACAACAATTCACTGGATTCCTCCGGTGCTCGACATGATGAAAAGTGAAGGCTATGTTGCCTGTCAGCCACTCATCCTAAACGATTCGGACAACGAACTTTTTGAGTACGCCGGTGCAGCAGGCGGGCACATTGACAAAAATGGGTACACTTTTTGCGCTGGCCGCATTTTTGAGGTCTTCGAGTCAAATCATGGGCAATACGCTCAGAATAGAGAAGTCTTTTGGGCCTCAGGAGCCGCGCTGTTTATTGACTCCCAAGCGTTCCATGCTGTGGGTGGGTTGGACGTTGATTTCTTTGCGCATATGGAAGAAATCGATCTCTGTTGGCGTTTGAAAAACCGAGGATACCGCGTCGGTGTCTGTGGAAGTTCCATCGTCTATCATTTGGGAGGCGGCACCTTACAAAAGGTCAGTCCTTTTAAAACGTATTTGAACTTCAGAAACAACCTGTTTCTCTTGGTCAAGAACCACCACCGCGCGGCCTTGATTCCCATGCTCATTGAACGGATGACTTTGGATGGAGTCGCGGCATTAAAATTTCTTTCGGAAGGCTCATTCCATTTGTTTTTGGCAGTCGCAAAGGCACATAGAGACTTCTACAAGTCGTTCCGTAAAATGCGAAATAAACGCAAATCGGAACTGGCGGCGACTTCGACAGACCTTCCAACTCATCGGTCTCCCAACTATTGTGGATGGTATCACCGGAGTATCGTTTGGGACTATTTTATTTTGAAGAAACAGGTTTTTCAGGACTTGGAATCCGACCATTTTGAAGCGTCGCGTGACTGAAGTCAAGTACACGTCGACTTCGACAAGTTTGTTTGAATTCGTAGCGTAGAAGGTGGAATGTTTGCCCCTATGTGGCGAAGCATCCGAGTGAGTAACATTCAAGCTCCATTGTTTTGGCCACTGGTCTTTTTTTGGTTGGGTTTGTATGCGTGGAACGCTCCACGACTTGCACTGTCCCTCGGAGTGATGTTCACAGTCATCGCCGTTCTGCGACACAACATCCGAATCGACCTCCTGCTTTCGATGGCATTCGCTATGTTGGGCTACTTGAGAATGGAGTATCATATCACGCATCACCCCAAATGTGTAAATAAGAGTACCGGCCTTTGGATTTGCACTTGTCCCGTGGAGCTCGATGCCGCCTGCTTATGCGTGTCTCAATATTCATGTCAGTCCTGGTCTATCGAAATAGATTCTCGCGACTTTTCCGGGGAAACCGACTTGTTTTGGGGAAGACTTGAGCCCTTTTATTCAACGGGCGATTTTGATGTAGCCCAATGGAAATACACCAAAGGCATTTCGGGCAAGCTCTTTCCTCTTGAGGCCATCAAACTAAATGACAGTCATCCCGTCGTGAGATCCCGCTTTGCCGAAATGCGGCATGCGATGCGAAACTTGCTTCATCTTCATTTCGAACAGGATGCTGAATCAATTTTATTGGCCTTGTTTTTAGGAGACAAATCACAGCTAAGCAAACCGGTGAAACACGCCTTTTCAAATGGAGGAATTGCTCATGTCTTGGCTGTAAGTGGATACCACATTGGACTTGTTGGTATGATACCACTGCTCTGCATTCGGAACCGAAGGAGGTGGGTCCGCTTTATGGGATTCATGCTATTCCCTGCAATTTGGGTTTATGTCCTTATTTGCCTCGCTCCCATATCTGCCGTGCGCGCGGCTGCGATGAGTACAGTTTACTTAATTGGAATCTGCACGCGGCGCTATATCTCCCCCTTTCAATGCTGGTCAATGGCTGGATTTATCGTCCTTTTGTGGAAACCCCATGCCGCGATGGCGCTGGGTACACAACTAAGTTTTGCCGCTGTGGCGGCTATTCTGATTTTCTTTCAAACGTGCAAAGAGCACGGCTTATCAAATGCTTGGGTTCTTAGCCTTGGCGTTCCCATAGCAGCCCAATTTGGCACCCTCGCCTGGACTGCCAACGTCTTCGGTCGTTTCCCTCTTGCATTTCTTCCAATGAACGTTCTAATTGCACCTGGAATGAGTGCGTTGGGAATGGCCTCTTTGCTTTGGCTGGCGACCCATCAATTTGATTCATTATCTCAAGTATCGAACGGAATCGCCCACTTTATTTCGACTGCAATTGAGCTGGCATTTGAATTCTTGACTTATTGTGATGACCATTTGGCTTGGGCCCCCTCCATCCAATCCTGGAATCCCGCACTATGGATTTTACTCACCTGCATGTTTTTTGTTTGGAATATAGCCTTGTTAACGCAGCCTCTACAAAGGGTTTTCTGGACAATACGGTGTTTTGGGGTTGTATTGGTTGCATTGCCATGGCTTGGTCCATGGCTGCCGTCGGAGGGGCACAAATTTGAAACAGTTCGATCAAATGTTCCAACGCTGATCGGAACCAGCCTCAATGGCCATTGGATGCTTTCTGAGAATCGCGCTGGATTGAATCGAGCACAACATTCAGTCAAAAACCAGAAACGGTCATTTTATCATGCAACCCACTTAACCGCTGGAATGGTCACATCATGGGAAGACGGCTGGATATACCTCCATCCGAATGGCAACTGGAAGGGCTGGATACAAAGTCGCCCATTTAGCTGGAGCCAAACGGGCGAAAAAAACAAAACGAAGAAAATTTCATTTGCAGAGCCTGGGGCCTTTTGGATGCCCTGGTGCCTTGAAATGAATTTTAATTCAAATGAAGGAGGTTGGTCAACACCTGATCCACATACCCCTGCCACTCTGGCAAATCGGCAATAGGAAGAATCGCATTCACCCGGTTGTTTCTGCGAGAGTAGATTGCCTCTACATAGAAATCATTCAGTTCAAATATGCAGAGTATGTATCTATTCTCTACTATACGTTGGGCATGGCAGGTACCATGGTCCCACATGTAGTTAGTCTTTTCGTCGAGAGGCAAGCGGTTGAATGAAGTCAAGTCCATGAGTGCAAAAGTGTAATCGTGTTCCCTTCCTACGCATATCCATTGATATAGGTTACGTCCCTTGCAAAAGTTCGATCACTTAACTTTGAATCATGAGAGCTGTCCATATCGTCGAATGCCCGAGAGATGCCATACAAGGCTGGCCCTCTCCCATCTCTACGGATGACAAAATTGCATACTACCGATCCTTACTAGATGTGGGATTCAACACGTTAGATTTGGGTAGTTTTGTATCTCACAAAGCGGTTCCACAAATGGCTGACACCTTCAAGGTGATTCGTTCATTGGCAGAAGAGGGACGGTTGGAAGGGCCAACACGCTCACTGGTCATTGTCGGAAATGAGCGGGGAGCACGTGAGGCATGTCAATTTGATTGCATTCATGAAATCGGATTTCCCTTTAGTATCTCGGAACAATTTCAATTGCGCAATACAGGCGCAAGCATAGAACAAGCCTTGGATCGATTAAGCCGGATCCATGAACACATCATCGCGCACGACAAGCAGCTGACTGTATATATTAGCATGGGATTTGGAAACCCTTATGGCGACTCATGGAGCCCTCAGCTTTTGGTTGATTGGGCGGGAAAGATCATCGAACGCTATGGTCCAGATGTGGTCGCATTAAGCGATACCGTCGGAAAAGCTGATGGTCCGGCTATAGCGAACAGCTTTGAGGCGTTGATTCCAGCATTTGACACCACTACGTTTGGCGCCCATCTGCATGCGACTCCGTGGGATGCCATTGAAAAAATAAAGGCCGCCCACAATGCAGGCTGCCTTCGATTCGATGGTGCACTCCGAGGGATCGGAGGCTGTCCAATGGCTCAAGATGAACTCGTAGGGAACATCCCCACAGAGCACATGATTGAATACTTTGTTGATACAGGTTCTTGGTCCATCAACGATCCGCGTGCCTATGCGCAAGCGCAAAGCCTGGCCGCAGATCTCTTTTGATTGTGATCAGTTGAGGCAATACTCAAATAGATTCACTTCAAAGCGATGACGATGCAAATAAATTTGTTCAAATTTATTGACGTCGATGTGAATGCGGTAGTGTTTCATAGCAAAGGGTAAGTTCCCTTTGATACGTTTTCGTCTACATAAAGTTACGTTTTATCGAATAAAAAGGCGCCGACAGGATTAAATCCCCGTCGTGAGTAAAGCCAGAGCCAAACCTGCTATCGTCACCAGTAATTTGTTCCTGTTAAAGCGATGCCCATCTCCTGTTTCAAACAGAATCGTGGTACTAATGTGCAACAAGATGCCAATCAAAACGCCACCGGTTACCAACGGTACATGCACTGTCCAGGCCGCTCCAGAATGCACTAAGGCCTCGTACAACAGCATACCAAAAAAGGGCATCAAACCAAAGGCCAACATGATCATCCAGCGTTTCATTGCATTAAGGCCAAACGCATTGAGCATTCCCATTAAGACCAATGCTACTGGGAATTTATGCAGAACCAAGCCAAAAAAGAGAGCGAGATCCAACTGGTCAACTCCGGTAACATGCACATGACCATGGTCATGGCCGTGGTCGTGGCCATGATGATCTGATTCTGTCAAAGGCATCGATTCAATCAATGCATGCAAGCAAAGACTCACGACAATACCCCAAGGCATATTTACCATTTCATCTTTTGAATGGTGCACATGAACATGGCCATGTTCTATTCCCTGAGACAAGTATTCAAGAAGTCCTTGAAACAAAAACCCAAGCAAAACATACCATCCAGCATGCGCACCTAAACTGTACGTTTCTGGAACAAGGTGGTTGAAGATTAGTCCGATTAAAAAAGCACCGCCAAAAGCCAGTATCAACGGAAGATGAACTTGAAGGGCCTTACCTGCCCATTCATAAATCGCCCCACCTGCGAGCGCAACAAGTAGTAAGAGAAAAGAAGCTATCCACATGATTATTTACGGGCCACAAGTATACATCTTGGACTTCCGGCTACCAAAGCATCCATTTGATAATTACCGAAGAGCCCAATGGGGCTAAAACCAGCCGATTCACACATCAACTTCAAGTCACTAGGGGCGAATGCGCGGACCCGCTCAAGTACATGTTCTGTCTTTCCTTCCGTTGAAACGAAGCGAATCGACTTCTCCACCCAGCCATTGTAAATCCGGCGATCAATTTCAAAAATCCAACCGACTCGCTCAATAATTTCATGTGCGACCAAGTGGTTTTGAACTGTTTCTAAATTAAAGTAATCGAGCACCAATAAGCCTCCAGGCTGAAGCAAAGAATTGATTTGAGTCAGTACGCTATCATGATCTTTGTCGTCTTCGAAATAACCGAAACTTGTAAATAATAGCAGCACACCGCCGAATGAATCTGTTTTAAACTGAGCACCTAACGATCTCATATCAGCTCTTACAAAAGACAATCCTTCAACACTTTGGTAGGCACTTTGAGCAAAAGAAATGCTACGGTCACTCAAGTCGACTCCAACGACGTCATGTCCCATTTTTGCCATCGATACCGCATGTCGTCCTTTTCCACACCCCAAGTCCATAAGGCGTTCTCCCTTTGACTCAAAAAATTGATTGGTAATTCGCTCCGTAAACTGGGATGCCTCATCCAAGTCACGATTCTGATACAAGGCGTGATACGCCTCCGTGTTGAACCACTCTGCAAACCAATCTGATTTGCTTTTCCACAGGTCTTGACTCATTACTCTTAATTTCAGACCCTGAAGTTCTGACAGTACCATGTAAATTCAGCACATGTCCAGTGGTTTTCCTTCAAAACAAAATGGCGACTCGAATTCCAGTTGGGATCAGGCGCTCGGACAGCTTGAGCTGCAATGGTTAGGGCCGATTGGCGAGCCCTCAATTCGGTACATATTGCACTGGCTTGAAGCGCGTCTTGAAGATACCGATTGCCAATCACTTCAGAAAAAACGCCTGATCCGATTGGTCATCGAACTGTTGCAAAACCTCCATCATCATGGCCGAGAAGATTCAACTTGTACACGGTTCCAAATTGTTTCTAATGAAGGCGCATGGTCTGTTTTTTCGCAAAATGCTGTAACGTCGAGCCAGCAAGAGAATTTGGAACAACGGTGGAATCATCTCATGACACTTTCTCCTGAAGAATGGCGGCTTTTACAACGTGAGAAACTCGCGTCGGGACACCGCAGTTTGCACGGAGGCGGTGGTATTGGGTTGAATGAAATCCTAAGGAAAGCCGATGGTCGCGTAGAAATGACATTTGCTTCGGTTGATGCACACACCCCTGTTGTTCGATTTGTAGCACACATACACCCTAAGACATGAGCTCTATTTCCCTCCCGGGCACTTCTAAAACTCCTACGGTTCAGTTCAATCTGGAACCTTTAACCATGTCGATTTCAGGCCGGTCTATCCCTGAAAACTCAATTGAATTCTATCAACCTTTGCTCGATTGGGTTCAAGCCAATCTTCAAACTGATGGAACTTCCTTAGAGATCTCAATTCGCTTAGAATATTTCAACACAAGCAGCAGCAAGTGCATCATGGACCTTTTGAAGCGCGTCGAAAAGTCTCCTTGCGATGCAACGGTACTCTGGTATTATGAAGACGAAGATGAAGACATGTTGGAAGCAGGTGAAGATTATGACGCCATCATCGAAATTCCATTTAAATTGATTGCAACACCTGGCTAATCAATTCTATGAGCGTCTGCTGTATCCTATTCTTTCAGGAATTCGATTGGCTAAAAGTCCATAAAGCAGGAAGATCATAGACCACAAAATAGCAGCATTGAAATACGGGGTTTTCATCGTCCATGCACCAATCCGCTTATAAGGGGCATAAAAAGGGGCGTTCCAAGCTTGTTTCGTTCCGGGCATTTGATGAATGAATGCCGTTTCTTGTATCAACCCTCTTGATGTATTTGAAATCCGACCTTTACGGTCAGTCTGCATCACCCAACTGTGTAAAGCATCGTTGTGATACGTGTCCTTCATCGCTTCCAAATTGATCGATGTAGATAAACTCCTTCGCAGCGAATCGCGTTCACGAAAGGATTGCTTGTACACGTTCTTGAAAGCATCCATCAATTCGGTAATCGTGGCATCCTCTTTCATCGAGACCCCCCACCCTTTCAATTCTGCAAGAGCCATCGATCGCTCCGATATCTGCTTTTTGGGAATCAACATATCATCATATGCCTTGCCCCAAAAATCCCTTCTCCATGCAGATCTCTCCAACCGATCTTCTAGTTCGATGAAAGGGGAGTCCGCCTGATTGTCTCGTGTTAGCGAAACCGCCAGTGATTCGAAGCCCCAGCGAGACGCCATTATATTCCCAATCCACGGAACGCGGTCCACCTCTGTAAATACCGGATTGAATCGATCAAATCTCACAATGGCGCCTCCGAAAATTATCTGAGGAATGATCAAGAGTGGGATGATGATGTAAATGACCTTGGCACTCCGGAACGCAGAGGATATACTAAGCCCTAGCATATTGGCAAAACAACTCAAGCTGAACAGCGTCAAAAAGAGTATTCCAAAGGCATCTGGAATGCGTAAAACAACAATGGATATGAGCGCATAGGAGGCACTTTGAACTGCAGAAAGCCCGAACATCAAACTGACTTTTGAGGTCAAGTAGGCTGACCAATTCAGCTGTAAAAAACGTTCACGACGCAGCGTCGGACGATCTCTGAGGATCTCCTCTGCACTGACGCTCAGCCCCATGAACAAGGAGACAATCACAGAGATGAAGAGAAATTGAGGGATGTTTTCGCTCAATCTATAAACGTATGAATCTCCCCCTTCTTGGAAGCGATTGAATCCCGCTAGAATCAACGCTAGAATGGGTGCCTCTAGCAGGTTGATCAGTAAATACTGTTTATTGGTGCGCTTGGAATGCACATCCCGTTGGGCATAGACTTTGAATTGCTTCCACCAACGAGGAGGGGCGATTAGAGGAGGTGTCTCCTCTACGGTTTTGCCCTTCCCAATCTCCATGCCTTGCAAGAGGTTGTAATAATCATTCCATTCCTCCGGTTGAACCCGGCGACGGTCCGTCAGCTGTCCAAACTCATCGACCATGCACGCTTCTACCGTATCGAAAAGTTCTTCCGGATTGACTGTCCCGCATTGATGACATAGCGCATCACTGTTGTTCGCGTGATTTGAGAGCTGCCTGAAGTGACTTAGGCTTTCTAATGGATTGCCCTGGTAAATAGGGAATCCGCCGTAGTCCAACAAAAGCAATCGGTCAAACAACTTGAAGATATCGGAGCTCGGCTGATGGATAACGACAAAAATCAATTTCCCTCTTAACGTGAGTTCCTTGAGGAGGTCCATGATTTGTTCGCTGTCGCGACTGGACAGACCACTCGTAGGCTCATCCACAAACAAAACCAATGGCTCACGAATCAATTCAAGCGCGATATTCACCCGTTTCCTTTGACCTCCTGAAATAGTTTTATCCATAATCGACCCAACACGAAGGGATCGAATCTCCCAAAGCCCCAAGCGTTTCAACATCTGATCTACTTGAACATCAATGGCCTCTTCATCCAAATGTCCCAAACTCAATGCGGCACTGTAACGCAAATTGTCTCGAACAGATAGTTCTGAGATCAAGACATCCTCTTGCGCGATATGACCAATGCTGCCTGCTGCAAATTCCGGGAAATCATGAATGGACTTGCCATTCAATGCGACTCGACCAAAGGTGGGGGAAGCTGATCCGTTGAGAATGTTCAGCAATGTTGACTTGCCCGAACCACTTGCCCCCATAATTCCGATCAATTCCCCGTGCTCTGCATGGAGGTTGATTGGGCGCAATGCCTGCTCGTTGGGATATGCAAAGAAATGAGCCACATCGCGTGCTTCAAATGATATAGGAATCTCATTCTTCAAATTTTGAGAACAGGCCCGCAAGACATCACTAAAGAAGATGGCATGACCTCCGCCATCCCGAATTACACTTCCCTGAGCCATGGGGGCCGATGCAGAGCGTTGTAAAACTTGACCATTCAGACGCACTTCCTCATGTCCCAAATACTTAATGAAGAACATATCGTCCAAGGAAACTCGACAGCCGATCAGTTTATTCTGTTCTGAGTCATGCCCAAAATCCAATGAAAAATACTGGCACATGCCCTCTGGAGTCAAATCCAACTCTGACTTTACAAGTGCTTTTAGATTCGCCGCGTCAGCAGATGGTAGGTACAATGCTTCAGCCACTCCTTGTAGGAAGCTATCTCCTTGATCTATGTTGCCTGAAGCTCGGGCGAATTCTGCAAGTCTCAGAAACATGACCAAACGGTCCTTCATTTCCAGCTCCACTTGAATGCGGGAGCAAATACGAAGCAGCTTGACCGATAGCTTTGAAGTACGCTTTGCTAAAATGCGCTCATCGAATGAAGGCTCCATCCCCTTGTTTAGCTCACCCAATGCACGGTCATAACGCTTCAAGTAATCTTCTGCCAGCGATCGAGAAAGACGTCCTGAGAGGTACCGATTGGCCGCTTGCCGTCCGAGCATAGCTTCCCTTGGGGAGCGCCCAGCAGCAAACACAGCAAAGAGCTGCATCAACGAATCCAATATACCGGTAGTCATCATGGGGCCTCCCTTACGGAAGACTCCATCAAAACGTTACACTTTCATCGCGTTATTACTGCCGTTCGTAGCACCCTTTGTCGGGAACACCGACAGATCTTGGCAAACCATCTAAATCTAATCCAATGGCAAATTGGCTCTGTCCACCATTCCAAATCGCGTTGTTGCTCACCAAATGAAAGTCACGATTTATTGTAGACGCAAAATCAGGAATCGCCTCCAGCGTACAAGATTCCAGCAATTCCAATGGAAATTCTTCATCCTGAACATCCACAGAACAATTCCTGAAAAGCGGTTCAGACAAAGGGGTCAAAACACTGACTACCAACTCGTCAAAATCGGTAAGCTGATGATTGTTTCCCCACATGATACAATTGTTGAATTCACTCCCTTCCAACGATCTGTATTGAATTTGGCCATTCACATCCTCATACCAATCGGTTAGCAATACGGATGGGGATTGCCGAACTGTTCCACTTGACCAATAGTTGGCAAAGGTGCAATGGTCCAATCGATAGGTCCCTCCTAACGTGAACGCAGCAGTTGCCAACCCACAGTCATAAATCAAGTTGTTGTATCCATCAATTGTCCCTCCCTGAGCAAAAAGCCCTGTCGCACTCATATTGTATATCCGGGTGTTTTGGATGTTCAGCGCTGGAGCGATTGTAGTACCTGTAGTGTCGACCTGCAGCCCAATCGTTCCATTCTTCAAGATGGCGTGTTGAATCTGACAAGACACCCCGCCAAACAACCAAATACCTCCTCGCGCAACGGTCACCTCTTCGATTCCAAATTCTGTTTCAAATGCAAAGTCGAGCTCAATTCCCCATTGCCCCGGCAACGATTCATATTCTGCCTCCAAGCGATCTCCTTGAAAAACAACCTCAGCTCCCAGTTGTCCCAATACATTCAACGAGCTTTGATACACCAACAACCCGCCTCCCGGATGAACGTGCACCTGTGTCCCAGGCAAAATGGTCAGGGAACAATCCGTCTCAACCTGCACAATTCCATAAACGACATGCGGACGATCAGGGCCCCAAGTCTCTTCGCAGGTCGGTAACG
>CAJWIF010000059.1 GCA_913041135.1 uncultured Flavobacteriales bacterium | reverse complement strand
CGTTCCCGAGGTGTTAGGGATGAAATCAGTCAAGCGTTTCATTAGCAAGCTTTCACTGCTATTGCCTGGAACGACGCGATATGAAAAGCTGCCGGCGGCATCGTTGGAAATCACGGGGTGCCAAACGAGGGTGTTCCAAGCCGAACCGATGGTCCGGTAGTCCGGTTCAAATGATCCATCGTGGCATCCGGAATTGGCACATGTGGGCTGAAAAATTCGGTCATGCAGCCAAGCAAACGACCCTTCTGGAATCGGAGCTGTTGCATCCAAGTCGATGATCACCTCTTCCACCTCTTCGTACGGATTCGGAGGAGGGTCTGAATGGCATTGAACCAATCCAACCCCCAAGAGGATCACCAACAGAGGCCAAAAGGAGTGGGGTCTTGGCATGGGTTCAAATTTGATCCAATAAACTCATGGTGCCTGGTGCTGTCATACCGGCTGCTTGCACTTCAGGTTTAACCCCCAACAAATCGGCAACAGTCATCATGGAGTCGCTGACACGCCCCACAGGGTTTGTTTCGCTTCCGACAGAGAGCCCCTCCGGAATTCCACTTCCTGCCATAGCGGTCCAAGCGCGCAACGAGTTCGAGTCACTGTGGTCAAAAGCCAACCATTCGTTTTGATCGAGGATGTTGTTGGGTTGCAAATTTCGACCGCACTCTGGGGTGCAGATGATGGACGTCTGTCCTGATAATTCGGGGATGCCTGTTTGGATGCTGTTCCACAAATGGCCAACAGCATGGTCAGCGCGGTGCAGCGCAGCGAGGTAATTCGAAAAATTGGAATGGCAGGAGTCGACGGCGCTTAAATTAACCATCATGAATGCGGGCTTGAACCATTTGAGCACCTCCACGGCAAAGCCCATGGTATAGAGGTCTCCGTTGTCCGTTACCGGAGGAAGGTCCAATGTTCCATCGGAGACTTTGGCGTACATGGCTTTCATGAAGGCCTTGATGTTTTGTTTCTCGTCTTCGGTGTTGCCCAAGCCGCCACCTGCGGTGGTCAAAGATTGAAACTGCAAGTCCAAGAACGTCTTGAGCTTGTACATCGGGGTCAACTCGTTCTCTGGATGGTAAATCTTGGCATCGGCCATGAACTGGTTGCCCGAGGAGCCAAAGGTGACCGTTGGAGCGAAAAAGTTGCCGGCATACGCTGCTCCATAGTCGGCATGGGCGCTGTGGTTGAGCAAGGGAGTAGAGTTGCCAATGCCGTTGCCAACAAACCAAACATCGGTTGCTGAATAGCCCCCATGTCGGCGGAGGTATTCAAAAATGGTGGGATTGATGGGGCGTTGTTTGAGGCCTTGGGTGGTTACGGTGCTCCCTTGTACCAGGCTATTCAGTCCACCAAAATGTCCCGCACTCAGGGCGCTGATTTCACGAAAAATCGTGCCCTGCGATTCAATCGTCTGCGATAAAATTGAAGGGATGGGATTGAGTCCGCCGGTTCCGGTTCCAAATACAATCTTATTCTCCGGGGGAGTCCCATCGAACATATTGTACATGATGTTTCCAGGGTAAGGCTCCCCCTGGCTATCGTCTAAATAACGTTGTAGTACAGATTCCTGTTGTCTGACACCTCCAGCGAAAGCCACCATGACCACGTGTTCGGAGGAACGCATACCTGTGGGGGCAAATAGCCGACCGCTTGGAAGGATGTATGGAGCAACGGAAATCCCCGCTGCGGCCAATCCAGCTTTTTTGATGAACGCGCGACGATTGGATGCGTGATTATTCTTTTTCATCAGTAATACCGGTATTCTTCGGACAACGCAAACGACATATACACCAATTCGGGTGTCATGCCTGGATTGTTCTGGATAAACGCACGAACGAACGTGCGTTCTGCCTGGGTAGGAAATCGCGTAAAAAACCTGATGTATGTCTCGTCGATGAAAGCATCCGGGTCTGCAAGCATCTCTTCTGCAGGCGTCAGGGTCAGATCAGGTTGATTGAAGAAGTTGCTCAAGAGGACCTCGCGGGCAATGCTTTGATCACCGATTGATTCGAAAACACGGGCAACGTTATAGAGGTCATTCGCTGGCATCCCTGTTTGAAACAGGTTGGTGTGAACGATGGCGACCCATTGTTCATTGGTTTTCAGACGGTCTTTCTCGGCAAAGCCAGGCGTGACCTCAAGGCCTTGGAGTTCAAAAGACACCTCGGGTTCAGGTCGGCATCCACTGCTCGCCATGGCGCATACGACAAGGAGCATTCCAATGGAGCGCAGCCCGCACATGTGGGTTGCCATGTGGAGGTACTTAAAACCCTGCATACTCGTCTGAGATAAGAACGACACGTTGGATGTCTGCGACTGCTACTGAATGGGTGAATACGTTCAGACTTTCTAAAATCTCGGAGTCTGAAGGGTCTCGTGCCAGCATCGTTCTGTATTGCCAGCGTACCATGCCTTCATCCCATTCGGTATTCCAAATAAGGGCATCCACGTATGAAGCTTTATCGTGTGCCGAGGTGCCAAAAAGTATTCCCGGTTGGTTGCTTTCGATCACGCCATATGCTACGTCAAATTCAGCTTGTGTGGGGAAACGCTGGTATAGATCATCAAATGAGGCTTGGATGAAGTTGAAGCTGTTCATGTTGATCTGGTCGTAGATGGTATTCCACAACATGCGCCTGCAGGCCTCGCGCACATCGATGGCACCCGATTCCAACGCTTCATCACTATCCAAAACAAGCAGCAGTCGTTCAGCGGAGGAATGATTGATGGTGTAGCCCGTGAAGTTTCCATTGAGACTGTCCTGAATCGCCATGCTTCTCAAAAGACCATAGCGTGCATTCAATATGGCGTCGGAAGCACCCTCTAAAAACCGCGCTTTTAAATCCGTGTAGAGTTTGCGGTGGTATTGGGTGGTGTATGTCGACTCGTCCGTAGAATCTGTGCTTGTCATGAGGATTTGAATGACTTGCAGACGAACGGACGCCGCTAAGTCACCTTCTTCAAGGATCAGGACATCCCGTTCCATTTCAAGATCATTGGGCTCTCTGCCGATCAAGTCAATGTAAAAACGATTGACATAATTCTGAACCAAGATGGTTGAAATCTCATCGTAATGTGGAATGTCGTTGTCCGTGAAAACAACCACTTCAGGCTTGCAACCGAACAAAACAAGGCACAAAAAAGCCGCAGATTGAATCAACTGACGGGTTTTTCTTTTGCCTCGCATGGTGAGGCAATTTAATGGCTAAAATTTTAGAGCCACAAGATGAATGCTCTTAAATGCCAAAGTCGACGGGGTAAGTGGCTTCAATTGATTCGTTTCATCAGCAAACACGATCGAAGCCAGTGGCCGCCATCGAGACATCAAGATGTATGCAGATTGCTTCAGCGGGCTGTCTGCACGGAATTATCGCATTTCTTTGCGGCGCATGAATGTTTCTCGAAAAATGGCCGTTGTGGATGCGATTCATCGCTTGTTGTCGCAAAAGATTGATGCTTCTGTTTCGACGCTGCAGGGATTGACGGAGTCCCGGAATACAGCTTCGAAAAGTACAGCAGGGGATAAGCATGAAACGGGCAGGGCGATGATGGAGGCAGAAATTGGACGTGCGGAGCAGCAATTGCAAAAGGCAAAAGTGCTTCGGAATGAATTGAAGAATCTACCGTGGTCAATCCAGAATTTGGCAGGGCCAGGAGCTTTGATTCAAACGAATCATGGAGAATTCTTGATGTCGGTTGGCTTGGGAAAGATTGAAGTCGATTCAGAGATGTGCTTTGCCCTTTCTGGGGGGTCTCCTCTCGGCCAGGCTCTTATGGGGCGAAAAGAGGGCGACCATGTCAGTTTTCAGGGGCGAGAATACCAGCTTCTCTCGATTCAATGACGTTGGAATTGTGCTAAATGGCGTACGGTGACCTCTCCCATTCCTGCTCCGGCTTGTTCTGGATAGAACTCGATACGAGCTTGTTGATTGGGAATCAACGTCATCCCGTTTGAAGAAAAATGTCCAGGTATGCTGGATGTTAGTTGCACACCGTAAGCGACCGAGTCTGTGGAGAGTACGATACTGTTTCGATGCGTCGTTTGTGTGACTTCAGCTTGAGGCAATCGCAATTCAGAAGGCTTGGCAAAACGCTGTATTCCCCTGTCAATCGTTTCCCCTTGGACTTCCCACATCCATTGAAGGATTTCATGATTGGAATTCAATCCCCAGTCATCAAAGGCACCCCAATTCCATTCTGTTTCCGAAAACGGAAGGGATTCCAACGCGCGTTGTTCTTCTCCGATGACTTGCCCCGACCAATTCAAACGGCGAATCGTGACAGTCCCCGAGATGGGGCGATTCGTCGCATTGGAAAGCAAAGTCCGAAGTGAATCGGTGTCGGTACGATCGATTAAGAGGCGTTGCGGCTGGTTCGCATGCTGCACGGCATGGTGGGCGAGTTTCCAACGCCCTGCGTGATCAACGGTAGACCAGGAAACCGTCGGCCACACATCGTTGAGTTGCCAATAAAGAGAGCCGCTTGTCTTTCCTCTGCTAAATCGGTGGCGTTCTAGCGCTTCGCGCAGCCCTTCTGCCTGGGTCAGCTGCGTGAGATAAATCCAACGGTCTAAAGCGTCTGCATTCCCCGCTTCTACCTCAGGATCTGCGGCATAGCGTTTCGCATAAATCCGCATCATGCCCCAGCCATCCAATCCAGGTTTGAGCCACTCCATTTTAGAGCGTTGGCGGAATTGAAGGGCTTCATCTTCAAACTGTTGGATTCCAACTTCTTCAAGTGTGTGGCGATTGGGAAGGCTCTGAAGTCCATATTCACTAGCGAAACGCCCCCCATGGTCTGAATAGTAGTCAAAGTCCAAGGTGTCAAACCAAACCCGCCACGCATGTTCGTCACCTGATAGTCCGCTATCGGCCGCTTCCAATGGGTCTTGCATGGGGGAGGAAGCCCAATAGAATTGACCTGATTCTTCCTCTACGATGTCGGGAAGTAGCTGACCGAATATGCAATCATAAGCCAGTTGGATTTCCACGGAGTCTCGCATGGAAAGTCCAAACTGTTTCTGCCATCCCCAACTCTCCCAAGCCTTTTCCGATTCGTTGTTTCCGCACCAAAGGGCTAGGCTAGGATGGTTGCGCAGTCGTCGGACATTGTAACGGGCCTCTGCTTCAACCGATGCCCTAAATGAAGAGTCTCCTGGGACCATGCAACAAGCAAACATGAAGTCCTGCCATACCAGTATTCCCAATTCGTCGCAACGCTCGTATAACAGGTCCTCACCGTAAACAGCCCCTCCCCATATGCGCAACATGTTCATGTTGGCTGAAACGGCATCTTGGAGGGTTTCCTCGATGCGGTCGCGCGCTCGAACGGGAAAAAAGTCAGCCGGAACGATGTTGGCACCTCGTGCAAACACCTTTTGTCCATTGATATGGCATTCAAAGCTTCGGCCTGTCTTGTCTTTTTGTCTCACCCAGTCCAAGGATCGAACTCCAAATCGTTGGCTGAAGTTGTTCGGTCCGTTTTCGCAATGAAGCGTATACAGCGGCTGGTCTCCCATCCCTCTGGGCCACCAAAGTTGGGGAGTTGGAATGGACAGATTCCAAATCGAGTCGTTGATAGCTTCGAATGTGTGCGCCGCAGGTTGTCCATTTGAGTCGTCTAAACTCCAGCGAACAGGATGCTTCGTCTTGACGTTAAGGCGATAGGTCGCTCGGGTATCGTCCAGATGGACAAGGTCCATGCGCATGCTTGAGGGATGAGGTGATTGGACGCGTACGAGGGTGACGCTTTTCCAAATCCCTGCTGAAACCAAGCGAGGTCCCCAGTCCCAACCAAACTGATAGAGTGCCTTCCTTGAAACACTGCTCGTTTGTTGACCTTGTGGACGGGCTTCGTTGCTGACCGGAACGGGCCAGGGTGAGGCGTCTAGCTTTGTCTGCCCCTGATCAACAGCAGCATGAAGCAACACTTTGACTGTATTTACGCCTTCATTTAAATGGGATACTGGAAATTGGTAGGCCCGATGCGCGTTGTCTGTGGTTCCCAGCGTATCTCCATTGAGAATAACGGTAGAATACGTGTCGATGCCTTCAAACACCAATTCGAATGGCTCCTCAGAAGAGCTCCAATCGGCGGGGCGTATGAATTGATGTCGATAGACCCAACTGGCCTTTTCTACCCATTGACTCAATCGCTCATTGGTCATGGAATAGGGTGAATTCATCTGGCCGTTGTCCATCAAATCCGTCATTACATCCCCCGGGACAGTAGCCGTTTTCCAAACGGAGTCAGAGTCGATTCGGAATTCCCAAGTGCCATTCAAAGAAAGAACTTCGAGCGGTGAGGACTTTCTGGATTCTTCGCTACATGCGTAGAGTGCAAAAAGCGAAAGTGCAGCCACTATCGAGTGGGTACCGAGTTTTAGATGGCGGAATTGTCGACTCATTGTGGCGTTGTGTCAAAACTACATGAATTGCTGATGTTTGAATGCTAGGTTGCCAAATATGTGGCATATATCGGGTGTACTCGTGAGATAAATTAGAGGTTAATTCCTTGTTGTTTAAAAGTTTAGGATTGAATCACAAGATACTGTGAGAGGCTAATTGTATTTTCGACACTTTTATGAGACATTTGTGTCTTAATTGACATGCGTAGTGTGTGTGATGAATTGGAAAATTAGAAAAAGTATGAAGCAGGCCGAGCAAGCTTTTCTTGTGATGATTGCGGTGTTCTTTTTGGCCGGTTGCAATGCAGGCAGTCCATCAGGATCTGATGAGATTGAAACGACATTTGTGGACTCTATTCTGACGACATTGACTGTCCAGGACAAGGTGGGAGAGATGACCCAATTGACCTTGGGAGCGATCGCTGTTGGTTCGCCATATGATTTGGTTGAGCCGCAGCAGTTGGATACAGCGAAGGTCCGTAAGGCACTTTTGGACTATCGTGTCGGTAGCATTCTCAATTGTGGAAACCATGAGCATTCGCCTGCAAAATGGCATGAGTTCATTTCAGGTATTCAAACTGCAGCAGCCAGTAAGTCTTCAGGTATACCTGTTTTGTACGGAGTGGATGCTATACACGGAGCTACGTATACTGCGGGTGCGGTTTTGGGACCGCAGCAAATTGGATTGGCTGCCACATGGAACACGGAGTTGGTTCGAAAAGGAGCTGAAAACACAGCCAAGGAAGTGGCTGCATCCGGAATTCCATGGAATTTCTCGCCTGTTGTTGATCTTGGAAGGGACCCGCGATGGCCTCGCTTCTGGGAGACATTTGGAGAAGACCCATACTTAGCGGGCGAGATGGGTGTTGCGATGGTTCGTGGTTTTCAAGACGGTCCATCTCCCATTGCTGCGACGTTGAAACATTTCTTAGGCTACGGACTGACCTTGAGCGGAAAAGATCGCACACCTGCGTGGATTCCAGAACGTCAGCTTCGGGAATACTTCGTTCCTTCCTTTCAAGCTTGCGTAGATGCGGGGGCCATGTCCATTATGGTCAATAGCGGCGAGATGAATGGAATTCCGGTGCATTCCAATAAAGCGATTTTGACCGATTTATTGCGTGAAGAGATGGGTTTTGACGGCGTTGTGGTCAGTGATTGGGAAGATGTGAAATACCTCGTGACTCGGCATCGCATAGCTCTCGATTATAAGGACGCAGCGCGCATGGCGATTGAGGCGGGTCTCGACATGGCGATGGTGCCTCTAGACTTGGAGTTCAGTGATGCCTTGATCGAATTGGTGGAAGAGGGGACGATCTCTGAGCAACGATTGGATGTTTCTGTTCGCCGCATTTTGACCATGAAATACCGATTGGGATTGTTTGAGACTGCAGGCTTTCCTCCATCGCTCGATACATACCCAGTAAAGGAGTCACTCGAAGAGTCTGCCGCTCTTGCTGCATTGCAATCCATCACGCTTTTAAAGAATGAGGGACAGCACGCGGTTTTTGCAGACCAACCCATTTTGCCCATCGGAGGAAATGGAACGGTTTTCGTTACGGGGCCAACTGCGCACAATTTGAACGCTTTGAACGGCGGATGGACGGGTACGTGGCAGGGTGTGGACCCTACGTACAATACGCCTGGACGCCCAACTTTAGTGGAAGCATTGGAAACGCGTTTGGGTTCGAACCGAACTGAACATGAGGACTTGACGATGGAATTCACGGACGTGGACATCGATCGCGTGGTGAAGTCGATTCAGCGGACCCGTCCACAATGTGTCATCTTGGGGTTGGGTGAAATGCCGTACACGGAGATCGTCGGGAATATTGATGACATCTCGCTTTTTGCGAATCAAAGGGCCTTGGTCCGAGCGGTCCATGCAACGGGCGTGCCGATCGTAGCCGTGTTCATTGAAGGGCGTCCTCGTCCATTTGCGGATGTGGAGCCACTTATGGATGCCATCGTGATGGCATATTTACCAGGAGATTATGGTGCAGATGCAATTGCTCAGGTGTTGGATGGTTCTTTCAATCCCAGCGGGCGACTGCCATTCACTTGGCCGCGCCACGCATCATCGCACATAACTTATGACCACAAATACACAGAGCAAATAGACACGAAATTCGGAACCAATGCGTTCAACCCGCAGTTTCGTTTTGGTCATGGGTTGAGCTACAGTGAGGTCACCTATTCGAATTTACAGTCGGATCAATTGGATTATGCCTCTACCGATGTGATGGCGTTTACTGTCACGCTCACCAACAACAGTGATCAATCCACGGCGGAGGTGGTCCATTTATTCAGTCAAGACAGTGTGGCTACGATTACACCGAGTGTGGATCGTTTGCGCGCATTTCAACGGGTGGTTTTAGGAGCCAACGAAACGAAAGAAGTTCGTTTTGAAGTGGCTGTTGAGGAACTCGCTTTTGTCAACCGAGATTTAGATCGCATCGTTGAGCCGGGTTCTTTCGGAATTCGAGTCAAGGATGAAGTCATAGGCATTCACGTACATTCACATCGATAACAACTAAACCCTTCAAAATGAAGCACATTTTTACCCTGGCCTTTATGGCCGCATCTATGGCCATGATGGCCCAAGTTGGTTTAATCACCTGGGAGGTGAACATGGCCAACGAAACGGTCTCTACTGAGGGCGTATTTCTTGCTGGTGGCGATTATTTTGGCATCCCTGGAGACAACCCCATGTCAGACGACGATGGAGATGGCGTTTGGACGATTACCATCGCCATGCCATTGAACTACACTGGTGGATACACCTTCACCAACGGGGCTTGCGTAGATTATTCTTGCAAAGAGAATATCGTGGGTCAAAGCTGTGCGTTTGGAACGTGGAGTGATCGTGAATTGCCAACTGTTACAAGCGACGCAACGTATTCCACTTGCTTTTCTCAATGCTCCACAGACGGTTCATGTGCATCAGTTTCTACTGCAGATGTGACCTTCCGTGTGAACATGGCTGAGCAGATCGTGACAGCTGGTGTTTTTCTTCACGCTGGGTTTGATGGCTGGGGTTCCATTCCGATGTTGGATGAGGACGGAGACAATGTCTTTGAGCACACAGCATCGTTGGAGTCAGGTTCCGTTTACGAGTACTTGTTCCAAAACGGACCAGGTGGCAATGAAGCGTTTGATTCGACCTATGTTGAATGCACCCTCACGAGCGGAGCCTACACAAATCGAATTTTGAATCTTGAAACAGCGGAGGCGTTTGTCACGGATGCTTATTGCTTCAATTCTTGCGGTGCATGTCAAGACTCCACGGGTGGCGATGGCCCCTACAATGTGACGTTCAATGTCAACATGGCCAATGAAGAAGTGGATCCTACTGGAGTTTACTTGGCAGGTGGTGCTGACTTTGGCGCTCCTGGAGACAACATGATGACTGACGAAGATGGCGATGGTATTTACAGCATCACCATGAGCTTGGCGTCTGGATACACGGGCTACTACGCATTTACCAACGGTGCTTGTGGAGATTGGTCGTGCAAAGAAAATCTCGCAGGTCTTCCTTGTGGCGATCCAGAAAACTACAATGACCGTACGGTCGGCCCAATTAACGGCGCGACAACGATTAGCACATGTTTCGGACAATGCTCAACCGACGGTTCTTGCGAGCAGGTTGATATTGCAGCTGTAACGTTCCGAGTTGATCTGTCAGAAGCAGCGGTTGTGAATACAGTGAATATCTTCGGAGGCTCAGTCAACGGATGGAACAACACGGCCACTCCAATGACAGATGACGATGGTGATGGCGTTTACGAGGTGACCATTGAATTGGCTGCTGGTGGACACGAGTACAAGTTCATCCACAACGGATCAGAAGAGATTTTCGACCCCATCGTACATGGTGCATGCACTGTCACAACAGCCGATTCGATTTACACGAATCGCTACGTGATGGTAGAAGGAGTAGAAGACTTGACTACAACCGCTTATTGCTTCAATGCCTGCATTGAGTGTGAAACAGCCAATGGGATTTCAGAATTGGATGCGGCCGCGTTTGAATTGACTCCTTCGATGGCAAGCGAATCAGCTACGTTGCGATTCCCTGTTGCTTTGGCGACATCACGCACGCTAACCATTGTCGGGTTCTCTGGAGCTTTGGTTGAGCAATTCCGCATCCCTGCTGGAACGGAAGTATGGACTTTGAATTTGACAGCCTATGCCCCAGGCATTTACTTTGTCAATGCTCAAGCTTCTGGATTGAATGCTACGCGTAAGCTTGTTGTGATTCAATAAGCCTTGTCACTGTCACATGTCACTGTTTTTTGTAATACGAAAACAAACATGACACTCGCCTTGCCTTTTTTGTTACTTGTTTGATCAAATGACTTGAATTTCTTATGAAAAAATTGCTCTTAGCATTTGGTCTGATTGCCACCTGTCTCGTAACCGCCTTCTCTCAAGGAAGGTCGGTTACGGGCGTGGTGACATCGGCCGATGAAAACTCAGGGATACCCGGCGTTACTGTCGTCGAAAAGGGGACCCAAAACGCCACGTTCACTGACATCGATGGTCGCTACACGTTGAGTGTATCCTCGGATAATGCTGTCTTGACGTTTTCATTCATTGGCTATGTGAACCAAGACAAAGTCGTTGGTTCCGAGGTCTCTATTGACGTAACACTTGTTCCAGACATTGAAAGTTTGGATGAGGCCATCGTCATGGGGTATGGCAATCAAAAGCGGAGCAAGATTTCAGGCGCCGTAGGAACGATCAGCACGAAGGAAATCACTTCGTTGCCTGTTTTGAGAACAGAACAGGCTTTACAAGGTCGGGCTGCGGGTGTCCAAGTTACTCAGAACTCCGGTCAGCCGGGTTCAACCCAGTCGATTCGAATTCGGGGTACAGGTTCGTTGAACAACGCAGAGCCGTTGTTTGTCGTGGATGGCATCCCGAGTGGAGGCATCGATTACCTGAACCCATCGGACATCGAGTCAATTTCAATTTTGAAGGATGCGGCATCGGCTGCCATCTATGGAGCCCGAGGCGGTAACGGTGTCGTTTTGATCACCACCAAATCCGGTTCAAAAAATCAGAAAGCTCAAATCACGTACGAGAGCTATTACGGCATTCAAGAGCCTTGGAAGTACATGGCGCTTTTGAACGCAGAGGAGTATGCCATTCTGATGAACGAAAGCCGTTCAGCAGGAGGGTTGACTCCATTGGCTGCGTTGTCCAACCCAACGGTTTTAGGCGAAGGGTTCGATTGGCAGGATGAGATTTTCGAGCGCGCACCCATGATGAACCATTCGTTTAGTTTCACCAACGGCACGGCGAAGTCGTCTACGGCCATTGGAGGCAGTTACTTCACTCAAGATGGTATTATTGGCGGTGAGAAAGGACGCTTTGAGCGGTATACCTTCCGTGTCAACACACGACAAGAAGCGGGAGAGAAATTCCGAACAGGACAAAATGTCAACTTCACCTACCTCGACCGATCAGCATTGGCCGAGAACAATGAATTTGCAACGCCTGTAGGACGCGCCTTGAATATGGATCCGACGACAGCCGCTAGACGACCAGATGGTTCGTTCGCGTATTCGCAATTCATTGATTCAGACATTGCCAATCCGGCCAATCAAATTGCACTCACCAATGATCAGTGGGTGACCAACCGTTTTGTTGGATCCACTTTCGGTGAGTATGACATTCTTTCCAACCTCAAATTCCGTTCAACGATGTCCGTGGATTTGAGCTTGGGATCACAAACGATTTTCAACCCTACGTACGATCTGGGCATTGGGCCAAATGACCCGAATCGTCCAGCCTATGAGTGGCGTGAAACCAATTCATTGGTTCGGGGCGAAAACAAGTGGAGCACATGGCAGTGGGAGAACACGTTGGACTACACGAAGGAATTCCAAAACGGGGATGACATCCAAGTAACAGCAGGTTACTCAGCCTTGCGCAGTCACTACACGAACTTTTATGGCTCACGCGATAGTTTGGTCTCCAACGAAGTTGAGTATGCGTATCTCAACAACAGCTTGAATTCGGCCGAGCAGGCTCCTTCAGCGAACGGCGGCGTGAGTGAATCGTCTTTCGTGGCGCAATTCATGCGGATCAACTATAGCTTGGGCAACGCGTGGTCATTCTCAGGTACAGTTCGCCGTGACGGCTCGTCTCGATTTGGTGCGAACAACCGCTACGGTGTTTTCCCATCACTTTCAGCAGCATACAACATGACAGAATTGCCATGGGTAGCGGAAAAAGATTGGATTGATTTCCTCAAGCTTCGTGGAAGCTGGGGTCAGAACGGAAATGCAGACGGCATTGGAAACTTTGACTATACCTCGTTGGTCTACAACGGCTTGAACTACACGTTCGGTCCGGACCAACAGCAAGTCAACGGAGCCGGTCCTGTCAATACATCGAATCCTGACTTGAAATGGGAAACGGTGGTTCAGACCAACTTTGGTTTGGATGCAGACCTCTACAAAGGGAAGCTCAACATCGTTTTGGACTACTTTGTTAAGAGCACGAATGATATGCTAGCTGTTGTTCCATTGCCCGGTGTTGTTGGATTCAGTCCTTCTGCCACCAACGTGGCTTCTGCGAAGAATAGCGGAGTGGAATTGGCATTGAATCACCGCAATCAAGTGGGTGATTGGAACTACAGCATTGGCGGTAACATCGCATTCATTAAGAATGAGGTGACTGGTCTTGGTGAAGGTGGACAACCGATCTCTACGGGCAATGTCTTTGGTGCGGGCGACTTCGTTTCTTACACGGAGATCGGTATGCCAATTGCTTATTTCTATGGCTACGAAACCGACGGTATTTTCCAGACAGATGATGAAGCAACGGCCTACACGGCTTTGCCTGACGCACAAGCGGGAGATGTTCGATTTGTCGATCAAAATGGCGATGGTGTGGTTGACGGTGACGACAAGGTTCAGATCGGAAATCCGCATCCGGATTTCACCTATGGACTCAACATGGAAGTGAAGCACAAAGGATTTGATTTGAGCTTGTTCTTGCAAGGTTCTCATGGCAACGATCTCTACAACGGTGTATTTCGTTATGACTTGAACACGACGAATTTGCCGGTATCTGCATTGGAGCGTTGGACAGGAGAGGGCACGAGCGATATCCATCCTCGCATCTCCCATTCTGATCCCAACCAGAACAACCGCGTTTCTGATCGTTTCATTGAAGACGGTTCTTACATGCGAGTCAAAAACTTGCAATTGGGATACACGCTGCCGGCTTCCGTGCTCGAGCAGATGAAAATCTCGAAGTTCCGTGTCTACGTTGCGGCGAGCAATCTCTTTACGTTCACGAATTACAGTGGATTGGATCCGGAAATTGGATCACGTGGAACCTTGGAGATCGGAATCGATCGCGGATTTTACCCTTCAGCTCGTTCCTTTATGGCGGGTGTAAA
>CAJWIF010000058.1 GCA_913041135.1 uncultured Flavobacteriales bacterium | reverse complement strand
GTGTCCACGCAAGGCCGCCTGGGACAGGGCGGATGCATCTCCTTCAAGCCAGCGGTCGTAGGCTGAAGTTCCGCTAATTAATGTGCGTTCAAATGCGGATAAAGCGCGGGTGATGGTATAGGGACTTGGATCTAGACCAAAAGCATCCTGCGTCATCTTGACATACAGGGAGTCGCTGTTCAATTGTTCGGCAATCAGAACGATGTTGTGGTTGAGCTCATTTGTTTCCTGAATGGGGACGAGCACTTGCATTTCAAGAGTCAGTACACCGCCTTCTCGGGTGAAATAGGGATGCCATCCGATGTTACTCAACACAGGGACGTTGCGGGTTCCTGGTGCCCCGCCGACTCCGGGTGTAGTGGGCGTGGATCCTCCGAACGCATGCGAAGGAAGATGGCAAGAAGAACAACTGGTCGAGCCGTCACTCGAAAGCTGCGGGTCAAAAAAAAGCTGGCGTCCCAACTCCCATTTCAACGCACTCAACGGATTGTCGTTCGGGATAAATTGCGCTCCGAAGTGTTCCGGAGTCTCGGGAACATTCCAAACAACAGAGGGTTCTGAATTCGCAGGTTTTTTGCAGCCGATGAGCACGACGCACGACGCAAAAACAAGGTGCAATCGGGCCCAGAGCATGGAGTTTACTGGATGATGAGTCTTTGCTGAAACGTTGCTGGCCCGCGCCCAACGAGCAGATACAAGCCTGGAAGCAACTCGTTCGTGTCCCAGATATCGGTCCTTTGAGTGACCGCTCCACTCCGGCATATCCGCCCGCTTGTATCGAAAAGAACATACGTGGCCCCTAAGGCTTCCACTCCCCAATCGAGCTGAACACGGCCAGTGGATGGGTTGGGAAACAAAGAACAAGATGCACCACCGGTTTGCTCGATGCCAACGGAGCCTTGGAGCGGTTCGAAAACGAAGTCCCGCAAGTTGGTCAGTAAAGTGGCCGCTTCATCGACGGTAGAATGTTCAATCAGGCCGCCGGAAACGTCGATTTGCATCAACATATTTTCGCAATTGGCACGCATGAACAGGTTGACTGTGCCATCCACAGCTTCTTCGCTGAAGGCATGCGATTGCTGGAAGAAATTATCGTCTCCGAGCGCATGAATTTCAAACGTACTGTTGCCTTCAGATTCACCTTCCAATACCGCGAATTTGTAGCCGCTGGCCCATCCCCAGTGCATGTTGGGGCTTTGAGGAGCCAAAGGATGTCCCGCTTCATACAGGGTTGGGTCGAGGTGGTTGTACGCTTCATCCACGCCGATACTGAAAGCCAATGCTTCCACTGCGTCGATGTCCCATTCGCCCAATGGATGGACCGAAGCTCCTTCGGATGCATCCACGAGCAAAAAAACGTCGGAAAGGGCTGTTTCCTGGCCACCGTCATGGGTGATGACGAAATCAGACACGTAATATTGAAGGAGATCGATTTCGAGATTCGTTCCAAAGACATCAACAGACGACTGGAACTGCAACGGAGCGCCATTGAGCACGTGCTGCAAATTCAATTGAATGGTATTTTGTGCTTGCACGGCATGGCTAGCAAAAAGGCTCAGAAAGAGCAGGGAGAACTGATGGCTTTTCACTCTATACAGCGTTTGGTGGGAAGTTAATGATTTTGCTTGAGGGTATCCGACATTTAACACTTGTCGCAGCTATTCGTTAGGATTCATTGGTTTTTGTTTTAGCTAAGGAGGGTCGATTTTTACAGGAATGAACCAGATTCGCAACTTAAATCGAGGTGAAATAATCCAACGACAGGGGGATGAAGCGAAGTTTGTTTTCAAAGTACAAAGTGGTTTGCTACGCGCTTTTTTTGTGGACGAAATGGGGAAGGAGCATGTGTTTATGTTTGCCCCGGAACAGTGGGTTCTAGGGGATCTTGATGCCATCGGATTTGACGTGCTATGTACTTTGAGTATTCAAGCGTTGGAACCATCGCGTATCGAGTTGGTGACTCTGAAAAAAGGAGGGAAATTGATTTTGGATTATGAGGGTAGTCAAATCGAATGGATTCGGTTGATACGCCGCGCAGGAAGTTTGCAGCGACGTGTCCTGATGATGATGAGTACAAGTGCATTGGAACGGTATGAATATTTTTTGAAGACCTATCCAGATTTAAGTCCGCGTTTGACGCAAAAGCAAATCGCTTCGTATCTCGGCATTACGCCTCAACGTCTGAGTAAATTAAGAGCGGAACGCGTGGGCAAATAAAGTTCTCGAAATGAATCTATGTGAAGGGTTCTCCGTCAAACAAGGGGCATGTTTGCAGGATGAAAAATAGTACCCTTAACAAAGTCTTTTCGAGTTTAGCACTACACGTGTTACTTCTCGCTCCTATCTGTGCTCAATCATTGAGTGTTGATGCTGCTAAGTCCAACATTCGTTGGGAAGCTGGTAAAGTCATTGGAGACCCGCATTATGGATCGCTGCAGTTGGCCAAAGGAGAAATCACATTGGAGGATAACAAAATCGCTTCAGGAGATTTTGCCATCGACATGACGACCATTACCAATGAGGACCTCGGTGCTGCATATGGTGACAAGCTCGTCGGTCATTTGAATTCGGACGATTTCTTTAGCGTTGCTAAATTTCCTCAAGCACGTTTGGTTTTGCTCAGCAGCACGTCCTTTCAGAAAGGGAAGGCAACAGTACAGGCGGAATTGACAATCAAAGGCCATTCGGAATCCATTGAGTTTGTGGTAGAAAAAAAGGGCAATGCGTTTGATGCTACGCTCAACGTTGACCGTTCCAAGTTCGATGTGCGATACGGTTCACCGTCATTCTTTAATGATCTTGGTGACGGCGCGATCAAAGATGTGTTTGCTCTGGCTGTTCACCTCGAAATTCAGTAAAGATCATGGATCAGCCAAAGTCAGCCGGAAGTGCTCCGCAAATGGAGCCGTTAGAAAAAGGGAAGACCTATGCTTGGTGCTCTTGCGGACTGTCTCAAAACCAACCGTGGTGCAATGGAGCGCACTCCGGTACTTCGTTTCAGCCCAAGGTCTTCAAAGCAGAAGAATCCAAGCAGGCTGCCATGTGCACCTGTAAATTGACAAAGAACCCCCCATTTTGCGATGGATCACATCGTGCGATGTGATGGCATAGCATTGCCAAACGGATAACTACACGGAAGGGCGGTAGGCTAATGTATTTAGTCTTACCGCCCTTCGACGTGAAGGACACGTGAGTATCGCTTCAGACTACGCAGCACGATAAAGACCACAAATGCCCCAGCGGTACTCCACAGCCAAAACGGATTGAGAAGGTCATTGACTGTCGTTGCATCCTGATGGACGAAGTTCTTGCTTATCGAAACAGCTGTGAGACTCACGAATACGGCGAAGAAGCCATTGTATTCGCGTTTCAACACATTGCGCAAGGAGAAGGAGACATCGGGACTTTTCCATTTCAAATTGCGTGGCCAAAATGCGGGAGTGTACTCTGACCAAGCCAAATAAGCATCACCGAATCGCTTACGCAGAAAGGCTTCTTCCGCGAACATGATGCGCTCGTAGTAAAGCCAGTAGAGTAAACAGCAGACAATGGTGAACCAAACATTTCCGACATAGATCATGATGCCGAGCCACATGAAAAAATTACCGAGATACAGCGGGTGCCGTACCAAGCTGTACATGCCTTTCGAGTTCAAAACTTCGGCGATCTGACCGTCCTTGGTATTGCGACCTGATGTTCCTCGGGGTGTGAAGCCGATCGTCAGAGAACGGATGAACAGACCGAACATGGAAACACCCAAACAAATGCTGGCGCTTGTGACATCAAATTCTCGAAAATGAGGATCCCATTCTAAACCTACGACGACAGCAATCAGTCCATACAGTGCCAATGGGAAATATGAACGGCCTTTAAAAAGCCAGTTTCCAGATCGTTCCAACTCTTCAATCAATGCCATGCAATCAGTCGTTTTGAGATGCGTTTTAAGACGCCGAAAGATAGTTCTTGGAGGCACGTTTCCAAGTGGCTCAAAGCGAGTCTATCAACAATGAATTCGCTTCATTCCGGCTGCACCATGTGCTCAATGGTGCACCATCAAAGTCAACGAAGTTTCGTTGACTCGCACGATATAGAGACCGGGAGGCACAGAGGATACATCCATGTTTGCGCGTGTCATGCCACGGCCTTGCCAAGGAATGGCTAAGCTCTGCCCGGTTATATTGAAAAGCGTGCAGGAGTGAATGGGCCTGTCTGAAGTAACGTTGATCCACTGGTTGGCCGGGTTGGGATAGACTCGGAAATCTGCAGTGGAAGAGACCTCGTTCTCGTTTTGCAACGTTCCCAAAGTCCAACTTGAAGCGAAGTGGTTGTCAAGAAGTGTGGATACGAGGTGCAAGGCCTCTGCACCGGCCTGTGGAACGGGCCATGGAGCTTCCGGAGCATAGCGCACAAAGTCCATGACCATCCCGGCTGCGTTGGATAACACAATGCGCTCACCTTCGTTTGCCAGTTGGCCTGTTTGCCATTGGAAGACCGCGTCTTGTGAGTCTTCGAAGAAACTTCCGTCGCGAACGACCCACAATGAAGCACCGGGTTCAAGAACAAATGCCTCGGTAAGTGTCCATTGAATCGCGTCACTCAGCGTATACCCTGTCACATCAACCGATTCAGCACTTGGATTGAAAAGGCGAATCCACTCTTTGTTTGGGTTTTCGATGCCCGAATAGCCAATCTCTACAATCTCTAAATTTCGCTGGCTGCTCGGCCAATGGTTGAGAGTGCCCAAGTCCAAGCCGTCATTAGCGGCACCCAATGCGGGAGAGCTTTCTAGCAACGTAAAATCAAACCCATCGGGATCGGCGAACAGGGGGTTGGCCCAATTGACTTCAGGGTCCTCCAGGCTATCCGTATCACAGATTGACTGCATCACCAGCAAAGAAGAGAGGGAGTCACTTGTCAACGGAGCGTCACTGGAGTTCGAAAGCAGGGTGTTCTGGACAGTGCCCCATCCACCACCGCGTCCCACGTTTTTCTCATAGGCGCTCACGGCCGTTTGATTCCCATAAAACGTGATGTGATCTAGGTCGGCCGCGCCTTGGTCTTTCAGTGCGACACCCAGCGCGCAGTGTGCGATCGTCATATGGCGGATGGTGGCATTCGAAGCCTGTCCAATGGAAACCCCTTTGTCTGTGCAATGGTGAATCAACCCCCCTTCGATGAGGATGGATTCACTCTCTTCACCAAGATCGATGCCATCACTGTTCTCGCCATGAAAAGAGTGAATGGTGCAATGAAGTATCGAACCGCCGACCACCTGGTCGTAATCAATGGCGTCCGTGTCAGGAGCATCATTGCCAATGAATGTGCACGAATCGATAAAGCCAGAACCGTGACGAACATTGATCAAGTCGCCTGTAATGTCGGAATGTAAGGTGCTATTCGTCAGAACTACGTTGCCGTATTCTGAGTAGACTGGATTGCTGTAGTTGTTGATCAATTCCACGTGATCCAAGGTTAAATCGCTGAACCAAACGGCGATGGCGGCACGATCGTGAACGGGATGGTCCCCATCTGAGGCCGCTTCTACAATGGCATGTCGAATCAGATTCGGACCGGTGCTTTCGTGGAACTTCAGATGTCCCCAAGGGCTCTCATCGTCCGGATTCAAACCAAAACGAATGGGCTCCATGGCAGTCCCTTCTGCGTGCAGTTTCCCTTCAATGATCAAGCTGGCATCCGAAGGAAACAAGACTTCGACACCTGGCTCAATGGTCAAGGTGACATTTGGTAATACGTGAGAGGTGCCTGTGGCTAAATATGGAGAGCATGCGAGCTCCAAGGTCAAGTCTTCGGAGATCGCCATAGGCAGGGTGCATAATCCATTGGGAGCATATCGTGCAGCATATCCGGCACTTTGAGAGAGATTCACCGACAAGGGGTTTTCGGAAGAAAAGACTTCATCGGAAGCAGTCAAAACGGAAAGCGTTAAATCAAAAGTGATGTCGGAACTGGTACTAGAAAACTGATGGATTTCAACTGCGATGGTGTTGACGCCAGGGTTGAGGTCAACCTCCAAGGAAACGTCATTCCAATTGGATTCGGAGGCACCTCCAACGACATCGCTTGCTGTAGTTTCGAAATTAATGGGGCCTGTTGGCATGTTGCTTCGAAAAAGTTCTTCCCCGTTGAGGTAGACCACGGCACCATCATCTCTTCTTATTTGCAAGAGTCCAGGTAGCGTTTGCGTCTCATCGCTGTCAAAATTGAAACTATGCCTGAAATACGTCGCAATGTGCTTGTTGTTCGCGCTGCCACCGTACGATACCGTTGTCGTCTCATCCCCATCTCCATAGCCCAATTCGGCTTCACCGATTTGCCAATCCGAATCATCGAAAGCGGAAGACATCCAGTCGATTGGTGGCGCATTGCCATCATCTAAAAACGTCCACGTAGACCCTGCGAGGATGAAGGGCGCTGACTCCATTAGGGACCACCCGATGAATTGCTGTCCCGGAAGCGGTTGGGCGGTTAACTCGAATGGCATGTCTGGAAAATAGGCTCCATTCCATGGACTTCCGGGTATTTCAAAGGTGTTTAGTCGAATGGTTCCCGAACCTGCGGGCAGGTTGTCGGTACGCAAATTAACGCTGGGCTCGAGATTGAATTCGTCCGCCAAGTTTTCAAGCATATGCGGTGAGCGCTCATTTGCAAATGTTCGAAGTTCTTCAACCTCTTCTTCCCAAAAACCCACACTTTCAATGCCATCTCCATAGGATGAGGTGGTTCCTTCCCAGCGTCCAACATGATATGGAATCTCTGTTTCGATGCGGTCTGCAAAGTCCTGGATAACACGGTGTACACGTTGAGGATGAAACGAGGTGTATAAATGATCTGTAAACCGTTGAGCGAAAAATGCGGCGTAGTCTGAGTTTTCCAAAGCGTGCCGGATCCAATTGCGTGCGTAGTCATAGTTGTCATTCTGCGCTGCAGTAAACTCTCCGATATCGTCATTGGTGGAGCCAGAAAACCCCCGGTCTAGGTCTGTGAAAATGAAACGCCAGCGTCCTGTATCAGTAGGCTTTGAAAGGACGACATTGTGACCCCAACTGCTATTACTAGACCAGATTTCAGTGGCCCAATAATCGGCAAACCCCTGGAAATCCATTACAGCGGCAGCCGCATCGAAATTGCTTTGCACGGAAAGGTCTTCATTCATTAACTCATCCATCAGGGCATACGCAGCCCCATCGCCTTCCTCAATTTGACCATCGTCCGTAATCAAGTCATACGAGCCTGAGCTGAGATTGTAATTCTCTTCAATAAAGCCTTCGTCAACGCGTGACCGGATGTTGTGGATGCCCATGTACTCGCCGTTGATGAATAAGATGCTTGGTCGAAAGCCTTGCAATCCCACGGGGGCGTTGTCTTGGGGGAGAGACTGACCAATCCCATCCCGCATCAGGGTATTGGCCCAATCGCTTCCACTTGCTCGCAGTACGAAGTCATCAAATTGGGTGCGGTCGCGGTCATGAAAAAAGGGGTAATCCAACGAGCCAGAGCCGTAGCCTCCTCTAAAATAGATGCCCAACATCTTTTGAGGAAGTACCCAGCTGTTTTGTCCGTTGATTTTGACCCCAGCTCGTTCATTGAATGCGGCTTCGTTGTTTCCATCGTTTTCAAAAAACTCAACATTCAAAGGCCATTCCCACTCTGGTTTGAAGTCTTGCACATAGATTCCTGTGTCGGCATCCCAGAAATGGTCAGGGTCAGTCACCAAAGAGAAAACAGGGAGTGGTCGCTCTGAAAATGTAGGTTCAAAGAAAAAGCTATGCGTGACGGTCGGACCGGGGATGTGGTTGTCGATGAATACACGTGCGCGGATGAAAGCAGTACTGTTGATTGCAAGTGCATCTTCAAATAGAGGTGAATTCACCGTTGGCTCACGTCCATCGGTTGAGTATCGAATGGTCCCAGACAGTGCTGTTAACTCCAACTCGAATGCCGATTCAAAAAAGCCACCAATACTTGAGAAGTGAGGCAGGTAATGGACAATCCCTTCATAAGCTGTCGAGACATTGTTTGAGGTTCCAGGGGTGGGCATGTCGAAGTAGGCCCAAGATGCCATGCCGTCTTGACTCCGGCCTCTACTGATGTCCGTGTTTTGCTCCCCGAAAACATGGCTGTCCTGAAGAATCAGATCAGGGGTGTAGAGTCCGATTTCCTCTCCCGTTCGGCTCAATTTGAAGGACGTATGAAGTCCAGTGTCTTCGCCATCACACCAAACCAATAGAAATCCACCGGGGGCAATGGTCGACTCCGCAGGGAAGGTCCATTTGGAGGAGTCGTTCAAGTTGTCTGTAAAGTACCAGCCACTCAGGTTGACTTCGTTGACGCCTGCATTGTACAATTCCATCCAATCGGAATTGTTAGAGAATTCAGAGTCTTCCGTTCCTAAAGAATTGGATGCAACGAATTCGTTGATGGTCACTTGGCATACTATGTGACTACCCGCTATCATCGAGAGGATGAGGGCAAACGTCTTCATCAATACGGGAAGCTATTGAAATTCAAAGTGAAGTAAATGTAGGTAATACCAAAGTTATTTACTCCATTTATTCCGGACCTAAGTTTTCTGTCTGAATAAAAAAGGGGAGACCTATGCCTCCCCTTTTTTGCGCACTAAGAATTTATCATGTAGTGTCTCGAGTCATATAACAGACCGTGACAATTCAGGCGAAGATGGTTCTATCGATTTCAGTCTTCTGCTCTTTCGAGGCTATCGACTGACGGCAACCCGATGGATCGCACCGTCAATCTTCACCAGGTAAATCCCGGGTTCCACACCACCCACTTCGAATTGCCACGTGTCTGCACCGGTGGTGGATGCTGGGATATCCATTCGTTGTCCACTGAGGTTAAACCATTCCACAAATTCTATTGGTCCTGAAGATGCGATAGTTAGGTTTGAATTTGCTGGATTGGGATAAACTCGGATCTCCTGATTGGAATAGGTCGCAGTTGCATTCGCTCCTCCAGATTCCAGGCCTTCAAATGCATGTGAAGGGAGATCGAACAAATCGTCATTTCCGTCATCGTCATCGTCGTCATTGCCGTCTCCTTCTCCAGGCCAATCAATGCTGCAAGTTTCAAAGGAATTCTGCCAAGCTAATAGTTGTTCTTGATTGCTGCCTTCAAGTAAAAAATTGAAGACCCAATCCCCCCTAAAGGCCACCGTACCGTCGCATTGAATGCCAAGAAAGCCAAAGGGTCGTTGAAAGAAATTGTTGTAGACAGCATTGTCCGGATTGTCCGCATACAAATTATATGGGAAATTGAATTCTGGGGCGCTGTTCCACGAATCTAGAGACCATCGGCGGTAAGCGTAATCAGCGGATTGGACCACGGTTGTGTCGGTCGAAGTCGTTGGAGGGCAGTTGCTAGGACAGTTGCCATCTGTCGGGTGAGCTTCAATGCCGTACACGAAGATGTAATTGAACATGTCCTGCGTGTTTTCAATGAATTCACTGACGACAAAGTAGGATTGATGGCTTTCAACGGAGTTAAATGCATTCCTGAAACGCAAACAAGAAACCGATCCGTTGATGATGACAACGGGTTTTTCACCTGCGAGTTCTTCATACAGTTCTATGGAATTGCCGTAGAAATCATACAGGGTGAAGTTGAAAACGGTATCCCCAATGTGGTAGCCGCCTGACAAATCATTCAAAGAGCCATAAAAGATGAGGTCATCCACGGCCTCCATGTCATCGGGTTGTTCTGAAATGCCAAAATCACCGTATTGAGCATGCAGAAAAAAAACGGAGTGCAAAAGCATTCCAAAAGTGAGAAGATATTTCATTTTCTTGAAGACAATAATGAGAACAACTGCGAACAGTGTAAAATTGTTCGCATTCGTTTTCAAAAGCGACCTTTTTCAGGCCTCCGGTGCTAGAAGTTGCAACGGCTGAGTCCGTCGCGAAAGGCGGTATCTCTTAGTTTTTAACGGCTCGAAATGCTCGTGTGTGAGTCCCTTGTTCCATTCGAATAGAATAAATCCCTGGCTTCCAAGACACGGTTTCCAGAGGACCAAAAGAGTTGGAATTGTTCAATTGGATCGTTTGCTGATCGACGAGCTCTCCCAACGCATTGTAAACCTGAATCGATGTAATCTCGTTTCCACCACGAGCAATGTTCCCTATGAAAAGAACATCCGAGAATGGATTGGGAAATACGATGGCTTGTTCGTTCCATTCAACGCTGTTCACACCAACAGCAGCGTTGACATTGACCTGATGATCAAGCTCAAAGAAAGGGAAAGAGCCGTCATAATCAAAAATTACAGCGATCGGTTCCTCCGCTCCATCCAAAGCTTGAATGCTACAGGACCCATCCACCCCGTTGAATTGAGAGCCGTTCATCCCGTCCCCATAATCATCCATCAATGTAAAAGTGAAGCATCCCGTACTTGGAAGGCTCACGGCTATTTCATACTCCGTTAGATTGTTGTAGGCATTGGGTCCAGATTGTTGAACCAGAGAGCCTCCTTCATCGCGAATCTCCCAGCTGGTTTCATCGCCCCAGTTGTCTGTGTTCAAGGTGATGAGCCATTGGGTTGTTCCTTCAGGTGATGCCGTAATGGATGCGGAGATGGCATCATTGAGCGGGTTCAAATCTGGAGTTGTAATTTGAACATTCACTGTGGTAGCAGCGTCAAATGCATATGCACCCATTTCAACGACTGCTGATTGGTATGATGCCAAATTTCCTTCCCAATTTTGTTCCAAAACAACGGAGCCATCAACCACCAGTTCCAATTGGACACTGGTGAGTTCATCACTACCCCAGTTGGTCAAAGAAGCGGCTACGTTCAGTGGCTCTGCAGCGCAAATGACCGTTTCGCCCAAGTATTCAGAAATACCAGCATCTGAGCTAATTTCAGGTGTCATAGCCAATTTCCAATTGGTGTCCATGTAATCAAATGTTCCCGGATCCATGCTCATGCCATTGATGAGGTAAACTTCATTGTTGATGACAAAGGAAGAAGGAGCCCAACGGGACATGCCAGGATGCGCAGGCCATTGCGTCCAAGAATCGTTTAGTGGGTCAAATTGCCAAAATTCACCGGTAGGCATGGACGTGTGGCCTTCTCCGTCCCCGCTCAAGGCGTAACCCATTCCGTCATGCGCAAATTGCGCTCCAGCAACGCGACCTTGGTCGGGCAACGTGGTCATTTCCGTCCAGCTCTCACTTGCGGGGTCATACCGGTACCATTCGTTGAAAATTTCTGTGCTATGGTGACCGAAACCAACATATACCTGCCCATCGATTCCAAATTGATACGGGTGGTGGCGTTGCGTGTCAGGAAATGTTGGTTTTTCCGACCATGTGTCGGACTCCATGTCATATTCCCACCAATCATTCAGGTCTCCAGATGCTGAATTTCCAAGACCAACATAAATGTGATCGTCAATGGCGACGAAAGCGGGGTGCATCCTGGCGTCACACGGACATGATGCTTTCTCTTCCCAATTTCCAGTCGCCGGATCAAAGACCCACAAATCATTGAGAATGCCATTGGTGCCTTGCCCAAAACCGAACCACGCTTTGCCATCCCAGTCATCCCCAATGGCATATCCACGAGCATCCCCAGGAAAATCTTCCAATGCGGTCCACGCATCAGCTGCAGCATCATAGCTGTAAAAGGCATCGCTGTATCCGCTATCGGTTTGACCCGATACCAAGTACCCCGTTCCATCGATGGAAAAACCGTAACTGTGGTCACTGCGAAAGTTGTCCGGTAATGGCTCGACAGAAGTCCAATTTTGAGCAAACAGGGTGTTTCCCCAAAGTAGAAGAATTACTGGTGCGCACAAATGAGCGACAAAGAATGTCGCAGTTTCAATTTTTTGCATGCACGAATCTACACCGAATCGTCTCTTTGTGTTACCATGAGGAATGTTGACCCATGATTTTTAACAAAACGAACGCTTGAAAGTGGATTTACTGAACGACCAATCGAGTCGGTAAAAAACCTTCAGAATGCAGAATATAGCTACCTGACAAGAGGCCAACGTTTACACGAGGGCCTGTTCCTTGAAGCACGAGAACTCCTGCAGAATTATACATTTGCCATGAAGCAGTAGGGTGGACTTTTGAAATCAGAAATACACCATTGTTCGGGTTGGGAGCCACGTGCAAGCGGGGCGCAGCGGTGTGTTGGATGATGCCACTGGTCTCGCAAGGTCCTTCCGTCCATTGGGCCAAGCCTCCCAAGTACCACGCTTCGCAAGCGTTGATGTAGGTCACGCTGTCGCAACCACATACGGGGTCACTTTCCTCAGGGCAATTCATTCCTTCCACTATGCGCAAGGGGTCGTAACAATCTCCCGGGCACGCACCGAAGCTGTATTCGGAAACCCAATCCACATACGTCACGACACATTCGTTGAAGTGTGTAAGGGAATCACACCCGCAAACAGGCGATGGGTCGAAAATGTCGCAATCAACCAATGGGTCTGCTAACGAAGGGTCAATACACTCAACCTCACTGCCACAGTTCGAGGTGCACTCCTCTTCGCTGACAAAGAAGTAAGGACTGTAGTCCACCCCTCCAACCTCCCAACCACATCCTGAAAGGAATTGACAGCTGCCATTGATCAAAACAACGCCCATTGCCATGTCACAGGCCCCGAAGTCAATACCGCCCAAATCCAAGCAATCTTGCGATGTACCCGTACATTCTCCATCCACCCATGATGTCATCCCGCCCATGTTCACGGCTTCACAATCATTGCCATACGTGATCCCGTCACAGCCGCAAATCGGCGCCCACACAGCAGGGCAGATGGCGTTGGGATTGATCAAAGTAGAATCAACGCATGCTTGAGAATATGCACTTGATGCAGTCCATATTCCTGCGAGGACAAAGGCGAAGGATACGAGAGAGAACGGCTTCATTGGATGGTGGTTTGGTTTTGAGATGCTCTCAAATGAAAGTCCTCATGAGGAATACTGGGGTTACTTTGAATCGTGACACATTTATTGATGCAAAGTAACGCCAGATGCGTTTGCATGTAATCGACTCATGCGGTGCATTCATGATGCAACGAATAGTTACTTGCAACTGTTCTATTTTTGTTCCTCGAGGTTTCCAATCGATGGGCCAAAACCTGAATGATGCCATGCAGATGAGACAGTTTAATTTCTTGTGCGTTTTTTGCTTTGTAGTCCTAACTGTGTGTCAGTTGCAGGCGCAAACGCTTGTTGGTGATGCGGTGCAAATTGTCCCGGGTACCTATCGATTGACAACCAATGCAGCAAGCCAAATCGGCGCAGTGTGGATGGATGATGCAGTCGCTGTTGACGAATCGTGGGAGATGCGGGCAGAAGTAAACCTTGGAGGCAATAACGGAGGAGCGGACGGGATGACCTTTGTCGTTCGCAATGCATCTTCGGACGACCTGGGAGGAAATGGAGCGAACATGGGGTTTGGAGGAATTGATGAGAGTGTCGGAGTTGAAATGGATACGTACTACGGAACGAATTGGCCTTCGACGGGCGATATCAATGCGGACCACTTGGGCATTCAGAAAAATGGCAGTGTTTCTCACTTCGGGGGGAACAGCATTGCGGGTCCCATTGCAGCCATTACGGGATGGAACAACAACATCGAGAACAATACGTACCATGACTTGCGCGTGACTTACGATGCGACGACCAATGAGATGGTCGTTTATTTCAATTGTGTTCAGCGGTTGGTAGGAACGGTGGACTTAGAGGATGTTTTGGAGTCATCAGAGGGCATCTGGGGATTCACGGCAGCTACCGGTGGAGCTTCCAATATCCAACGCGTTAAAAATATGGAGTGGTTTGCTTGGCCGCAGGGCATGGCAGAGGATGAGGTTGTGGCTT
>CAJWIF010000057.1 GCA_913041135.1 uncultured Flavobacteriales bacterium | reverse complement strand
TCGATTGGCAAGCAATTCTTCTGCACCTTCCAATGAAGCCGATTGCATCGCTTCCCGACTCGGCCACAACGCATGTGCCCAGTAAGTGCCGCTTTCGCTTTTATAAAGGCGCGAACCACCGCTTCCACATTGCTCCTTGATGGCGATCGTCACAGCTTCCCAAGCCGATTTAAACTCATCAACTCGGTCGGGAATCACTTCAAAAACATACAAAACAGCGTATTTATGGGCGAGCATGATGATGATTTATCGTTCGTTTTATCGGCGCAAAACTAACGCCTTTTGCCTCTCAGATTGTCGGCATAAAAAAGCCCGTTACCTTTGAAGACAAATGGCGATAACCCCAACAACACCGATTCCTCTAGGCTTCACCGCACCCGTTTTTGCACTGCCAGATGCGATGTCCGGAGATATCTTGCGATCAGATGACCTATTCAAGGACGGCCCTACGGTCGTTGTCTTCATGTGCAATCATTGTCCCTTTGTTATCCACTTACTAGAAGGATTGGTCAAATTCGCGCGGGAATACCAGGAGAAAGGCGTGAATTTCGTCGCCATCTCGAGCAACAATGTGGAGACACATCCGCAAGATGGTTTTCCTCAAATGAAAGACTTGGCAGAGAAGTACAGCATCCCATTTCCTTACCTATACGACGAATCTCAGCAAGTAGCAAAGGCTTACGATGCAGCATGCACACCCGACTTCAGCGCATTCGATACGGGTAAGAAATGCGTTTATCGTGGACAATTTGACAACTCCAGACCCGGCAATGACACCCCAGTGACCGGATCGGATATGCGCAAAGTGTTAGATATACTGCTATCGGGAGATCGCGTGCCTGCAGCAGGTCAAATTCCTTCCATTGGATGCAACGTAAAATGGAAAGCCACTTGACTTTTTCCTATTTTTCACCTGAATAAGATTCACCCGTATTTGAACCCAAATCGCACCATGAGAATGCCTTTTAAATTTCCCGAAAAAACGGGAGCATTTATTGTCCTCAATCTGATCTGCATCTCATTCGCAAGTGCGCAGTTGCCGATGGATGCAAATGGTCTGGTGGATGCCTATGAACGCGGGGAAGGCGTGGTGTTTCACAACCGTACCTCGGGCTACTCATTGCAGTTTCGCGGATTGGCTCAATTCACCTCCGAGGCACGGCACTTTTCAGATACAGAGGAGTGGACAACGCGATTCCGCGCTCGGCGGATCCGAATGCGATGGGCTGGCGCATCTACCTCCCAAAAATTCAGGTACCGTGTGCAGTACGAACTCTCCAACCCAGATGGAGACGGAGACGATGTATCCGGCATGCTCATGGATGCTTGGTGCGCCTATCAGCCCAGCAACCGTTTTCGCCTGACCTTCGGACAACGATCTGCCATCAGTGACAACCTGGAATTGCGAATGGGGTCGAACACCCTACAGTTTGTAGAACGCAGCCGCCTCACATCTGCCTTTGGCACCATCCGGGAATTTGGAGCGTTTGCTGAAGGGCGTGTCCGGGCCGGAACAAGCGGTTGGATCAAACTCGCTGGATCTGTGGTCACGGGCGACGGAGCTGCGGAACGAATCGTCAATCATGGTGGGCTGAAATACGAAGGGCGGGTTCTGTGGCTTCCTTTGGGACTGTTTCGATCATTTGGGGAGTTTCGCCAAGTGGATTTGGTCCGTGAAGTGCAGCCGAAAATAATGCTGGGCGCATACGGAGGTTTTAACCGCGGAATGAGCAGCCGACGAGGTCGAACCAGCGGGGACATCCTCTACCTCGATGCTAATTTCGAAGAGTCATTGCCCGACTTTTGGAAGGTCGGTGCCGACTTGCTCTTCAAATTCAAAGGGTTCACACTGCTCGGCGAATACGTCATGACTGACGCCCGCGTTCCGAATGAAGAAATTGTGCAACGTGTCCGCAACAACGGAACCGTCTCAACCACGTTTGAAGGCGGAATCGATGCATATGTGCGTGGACGCATGATGCTCGGAACAGCATTCAATGTGCAAGCGGGGTATTGCTTTACCAACTTATGGTCGGTAGATCTGCGCTACACCCGTATAAATGCCGCGGAAAACTCATTTCTCAACAACGGCACGTTCTATGCACGCAGTGCGTATCAAGATCTGGGAATCTCACGCTACTTTGGGCGCGATTACGGCGCAAAACTGCAACTGGGAGTGATGCGCACAGCTGCAGATCCCTCGGCAATAAGCACTGCGGGTGACGCCTTCGGGGGAACCGAATGGACATTCCGATTATTGAGTCAAATCTCCATTTGAACCGACGCATGCAATTCCCGCGCATTCTTCCTCTTTTGATTTGCTTTTTGGCTGCTGCTGCGCATGCTCAAGATCCAAAATCCATACGCGAAGAATTTTTTCCTGCACCAGATACCACGTTTACTACTCCCGCCTTCGCCACCAAACGTGACTTCACCAACAGCGATCGGCTTTTTGATTTTTTGAATCGCGAGGCTTCAGAGGTGCAAGGATGGAAACGGGACACCATCGGGTATTCGGCAAAAGGCACACCCATAGTTGCCATTGAGCGTGGCGGTGAAAAAGTGGATAAGCCGCTCCGAGTTCTTTTCATCGGCGGGATCCACGGAGATGAACCTGCTGGAGTTGAGGGATTGTTGGCCCTGACGCAACATCTCGGCAGCGCGGGCGATTGGGAACATTTGCTGCAGACCACTACGTTGCGGATTGTTCCGATGGTGAATCCCGACGGCGTCGATCGAATGAACCGCTATGCCGCCAATGGCCGGGATCTCAATCGCGATCAGTCCAAGTTAGAAAATGCGGAGATGATCGCATTGAAAAGAGACTTCGTGGCATTCGATGCCGACGTGGTCGTTGACTTCCACCAATACAGACCTTACCGGGCCGATTATGTGGACATGGGAGACTTCGGGGTGACCTCCCCATTTGATGTGATGTTTATGTACACCGGGAACTTGAATGTGCCCGCAGCCATTCGATCTGCAAGCGAGTCGCTGCTTATCGACCCCGCACGAATCGCGATGGCGAATCACGGCCGCCGGTTTGCCAATTATTTCCGTCCCACCGTAATCCGAGGCAAGCGCGAATTTCGCACCGGAGCCGCGAGTCCGCGCTCGTCTGTAACTTCTTTTGGGCTGGCTTCGAGCCTCGCTGTATTGATGGAAATCCGCGGGGTAGGGATGGGCCGCAAAGGGTTTGAGCGACGTGTTCAGACTGCTTTGCTCTTGGCCAAGAGCTTTTTGGAATCCACCGCTAAATTTCCAGAATTCATTCGGGAGGCCCGCTTGGAGGGACAGCAGGATCAATCGCCAGTCGTCATTCAATCCGAGCGCAACAAAGAAATGACCGGAGTCACCCTGCTCGATTTGAATCGAAAGGCGCTTCGCACCTTTGAGGAGGAGGTCTCAGATAGCAACAACCAAACCGCCACGGAAACGCGCGCGTTTCCCGCTGGTTATGTGCTCCTTCCCTCGGAGGAACGCGCCGCCGAAACCTTGCGTACTCTTGGATTGACGTTGACCGAAATAAAGGAACCCCTCGAAGCGACAGTACAATCGTATATGCTCGTGTCCGACCGCCTATCGCCAAAGCCATTTGAAGGTTTTTTCGAACGCATTGTGCAGGCAGAAACGCGCGACACCATCGTCTTAATCCCGCCTGGAGCATGGTGGATTGACTCCCATCAGCAACGGTTTCACATGACCAAAGAATTACTGGAACCCGAGGGCACCAATGGCTTTGTGCGCTATCGTGTCATCGACCCCCTGTCGGACCAACCCTTTCCTGTTTACCGCATTTTACCTGAAGACATTATACACCCATGAACCGCATCAATTTCCCCATTGCTGTTTGTTTGATCGCCATCTCCTCTTGCTTTTTCACGAGCAGAGCGACGGCACAAGAAGAGGATTTCATCGGAGGTGAAACAGACTTTTCCGCCACCTTTCGAAAAGGACAAGGCTTGGAAGTGGGATTCCCCAGCTCCGGATATGTTTTCGGCTTTGCCGGTCTCGCTCAACCAGGAATGAACGTTAGCCAATCGGATGCAGACACCGCTTTTGCGTTGGGAACGTATACGCGCCGGGCATACTTGACCTTCAAAGCCAGCGACCTAAAGCATGGAGTTGATGTGCTCGTGCGTGCCAATTACATCGCATCCACTCCTCTGTTAGATGCATACATAAACTATACCGTCAACGACTGGTTGTCCATCCGCACAGGTCAATTTCAAAACCCATCGAACAACCGAGAGATGCAATTTTATGAGGGCCACCTCGCCATGCCCGAACGTTCACTGCTCAGCCGAACTTTTTCCGATACTGGACGCGAGTTTGGACTCTCCATCGCCGGATCATTTGGCAACACAGAATCCTTCATGATCCGTCCCGTATTGGCAATTACTTCAGGTGACGGCATCAACAGTTTCGGTAGCCTTTCCAATGATCCTGATAAGGGCGGCATAAAATTTGGCGGTCGAATGGACATTTACCCTTTCGGAGATTTTGACGCGACCAGCGCCTCAGATTTTGAACGCAATGAGAAGCCAAAAGCGGTCATCGGATGGGCGTCAAATTACAACATGGGAGCAAGTGGACCGGTCGGCGAAAGCCACGGGGAATGGCTCATTTTTGACGAAAACGGAAAGGAACAATTGCCGCATTACCTGAAAAACAACATCGACATTTTGGCCAAATGGAAGGGCGCATCTTTGCTCGCTGAATTCACCAATGCCGCCGCTTATCAGTTGGACGGTGCCTTCACAAGCGCCTCACTTGGCACCTTGTTGCTCCCTACGGAAATCAGCCGCTACCTGATGCTCGGAAATGCCTACAACATTCAAGCGGGTTACCTGATGAAGAACGGCTTGCAAATTGACGCGAGGCTGGGGCAGACTTTCCCAGAATTCGATGGGTCTGGTTCCGTGCTCGAAGTCATTGACGCAATCGGAGGCTGCCTCACTTGGCATGTCGCCGAGCACGCCTTGAAGCTCCAACTATCAGGCGAATACCTGAATTATCAAAACAGACCCGAGGCAAACGGCTGGACCGCTGCATTTCAGACTCAGTTTCTCTTTTAATTGGGAGCGATGATGGATTAAGCCCGGGGGAAGTTTCCCTCCGTGCGCAAATCGCCATCCCACATCATGATTTCTCCGCGGGAAACAACGCCAGACAGGTTCCATTGATGGTCAAAGATGCAGGCATCCGCATCCATGCCCAAGGTGAGGCTTCCTTTTCGCTTGAGCCCCATTGTTCGAGCAGGGCCTGAGGTCACCAAACCGAGAGCCAACTCGGCAGGAATATCCGTTTCCCTCAGAATTTGTTGAACATTCCATAGATTCAGATCAATGGGTGCCTTTTTGAAACCGGTCAATTGCCCCTCAGCATCCAATATTCCAATGCCCGCGTTGCCATCGCTGCTTAGTGTGTAATTACGAAGATCTTCCCCTGCCTCATGCGCTTGTGCGAGTGCTTCCCACGGCGGACGAAATTGTGTGCCGCCGGTTGAGAGATCCACCATCCCTCCCAACTTCACAAACCTCTGAGCTTGCTCAAACAAATGAGCAGTGCGCCCAACGTGCGTGGGAGACAATCGCTTGATATCAACGTGATAGCGCTCTACCAATTCAAACAGCATATCCATGCCTTCGGGCAGTGCCCCGAGGTGAATGTGGAGCACGCCACCTTTGCTCGAAATCATTCCCCCGACTTGGATTTCCCGCAACAGAGCCAACAATTGATTGGCAGTTGGATAGGATGAACGCACATCCGCGAGCGCAATTTTACATCCCACAACGCGGTCAATAAAGAGCAAATCATCGTGAACACTGCTCGTGATCGTTTTGGGAGGAAATCCGAAGTAGCTGCTAAGCATCCATGCAGAGAGTCCTTCCGCTTCCAATGCGGCACACTTGGCGTAGAGTGAATTGAGGCTGCGCGCAGTCCCATCTGTTCCGAGCAGCCCAACCACGGACGTGGTACCGCATCGAATCAAGTCCGTGACGTGCACCTCGGGTGTCATGGATCCATATCCATATTTCCCGCCAGCTCCTGTGATGTGGATGTGCTGGTCAATGAACCCCGGCGCCATGGACATTCCTTGACAGTCGATGGTTTCCAAACCGGCAATCCCCCTGAGTTCAATCGGCGCATCGCCCGAAAGTGAGACCGCTGCAATGCGGCCACTGGCCATCAGCACATCGGCCTTTCCGAGAGATGTTGGCGCATAAAGATTGACGTTTTTGAAAAGTTTCATAGCAAAGAATAAGATTCGGTTAAAACCATCAAGACAAGTGCGACAGCCATGGGCAGAGCATTTCTACGAGCCACGTCCAAGGGGTTGACTCCCGCTATGCCCGACGTGGCGATGACCACGCCCGATATGGGAGAGACCGCGCGTCCCATGCTCGAAGCCAATTGCATGGGCAATAGCAATCGAATGCCTGGAATGCTCATGGACTCTGCCACTTTGGAAACCAGCGGACCAAAGGCAAAAAAGCTCGCATTGCCACTACCCATTAGAATCGATGCGAAGAAAATCAATGCCACAAAAATGACCATGATCCCCAAAGCGCCCCATCCCAATCCATCCACCATGATCAGCAGTCCTTCGATGAGTCCGAGTTCAATCAATCCCTTGGCAAACAAATCCGCAGCAATGATAAGGGTGACTACTTGGCTAAAAGCCTTCCCCATGCCGTTCCAGCACGCTTTTAGTCCTGCTTCAACGTCTTTTCCTTTGGCTCCAGAAGCCCAATGCAACACCATGGAGAAGCCCAATGAAATGAGCATCGCTGTTGAAGTACTTAGGATCACTGCATTGGAGCCCGTTTGAAAAAACGAACTGAATGTCATCAATAAAATAAGTGGGAGGACCGGCAATACAGCAAAGTAAACCGGACGCTTTTCGGAGAGTTCTTCATCCGGAACTGCACTATTTTGTTGTGGTTCAGTCTTACGCAGTTGAAAAAACACCACCGCCATGATGGCGAGGGTGATACCACCGGCAAGGGGAGCTTGATGGCCCAAGAAATAAGTCACATTGCCCATGCTGAGCAAATCCGCAGCACGGGCCGTATTGGCGCTCGCCGGCCCCATATCAAAGCAGGTGCATAGTGTGATGATTGAGACGGAGGCCAATGGTGAAATGCCAATACGAAGCAAAATAGGGTGCACGGATGCGATCATCAGAAGACCCAAACCAGCAGCACTTGGTACACAAAGTGAAAGCAACTGGCCCAATGGCAAAACCATGACCGCCGCAAGGTGCGGAAAACCACGGAGCACCTGAATGGGCCGCATGGCGGCCTGCACCATGGCCTTGGTCGCTCCCATGTAATCCATATAAGCCACAAACCCTGCGATGACCATGATCATCGTTCCAATGCCACTCAATTTTGAACGCATCGACCGAGCTATAATGTCAAACAAATCGAACCCGCGCCAGCCTGTAGACTCGGCAACCTCCAGTGGATTTCCCAAGGCCCAAGAAGCAATTAAGAATACCAAGCCTGCGGCCAGAAGCATCAGCTGTGGATGATGGCCTTGGATCAGTTTCCAACCGACAAATGCTGTGACAGCCGCTGCAAAAAGTAAACCAGCAGCCAGCATCACCCAGGAATCACTCCCAATAAAACGCCTCCAGCAGCCTGGATTTGTTCGAAAAGGGCCGTTGGAATCGTGATATCGCTTGTACCGGTATTCCCATCAGGGCCCGGATTTTCAGACATGTCCACCTCTTCAACCAACATGGTGTTGGCGCTGAGGTCAATCGAGACAAAACCATGAGAACGCAAATGCAAATGACGCAATTGAAGGTTGTTAGAAAGATCGATTTCGCTCAGCAATTCATTGGCCTGAGAACTCCCACGAAATCTCAATTTCTTCAGGTTGGGGCAAGCGCTCAAATCCAGCGATTCTACCTTGCAAAAATTCATGCTGAGCTCTACCAAATCGGTATTTGCAGTCAAATCAAGGCTCACAAGGTCATTGGACGTAACAATAAGTGTATCCAAGCCCGTGAAAAATTCCACTCCACTCAGATCTTGAATTTTCTGGGATGCCGTGACCACACCTGCTGCTTCAAGAGCTGACACATTGCTGCTTGTTTTGCTCAGACTTAAGGCATTCACGCCCACCACCAAATCCGGATTCATATAAAAATTCGTCTGCAACGTCCCCGAGTCGAGTGTATCGACACGTTGCTGCACTCCTGGGATTCCGCGGTAGACCATGTATTCCCCAAAAGCACGGTCTGGAATTTGAAAGGTGTAGCCTTCATTCGGATCTTTTGGGATAGGAATGTCAACATCGTCAGTCTTTGCGCATCCTGCGATGAAAACAAAACAACCCATTACCAAGATATTCAAAACGATATTTTGCTTCGTGCGTGTCATTTCAAGGGTATAAGATTTCAGCGCCGACCGCGGCCATGGACAGATGATCGTGACCAATGCCCGCCGCCTCTTGGATGTTCCAATTCAGCAAGATACCATTGCCCTGCGAAATTTGAAGAGCACGTTGGTAGAAATATTGACCCCGATCAAACCGGTTGTCCCCTTGTGTGTAAGCCCCCGTCCAACCGGTTTCCATGAAGTTGGTGTCTTCACTGCCCAGATGAATCAAAAGATTCATACCAAAAGGAAGCGCCAAATCCGCTTCGTCGATTGGCGATCCGTTCAGGCCATAAGGAAATGAAGAAGCATCCTCGGGCACGGTGTACCAGCCTGCGTTGGCTGCGATGGCCTGATTCAAGCGGAGCTCACCGCCCATAAGCACAAACCGATGCAAAAACTGAGCGCCAGCAGAATGACCCCAGGCGTCATAAGTAACCTTGTTGACACCAAGACGTTCTTGAACATCCTCAAACAGCGGCTCGATCAAACTAAACAGCCACTCTTCTGCCGGCCTCAGTGCAGTTCCCACGGCAATATTTCCTTGCTGATACCCAACGCTACTTGGATATTCCTCTTCTGTAAATTCAGGCACAAAAACCATCGCCCGATGAACTTCCGCAAGCTCTTCCCAATCGTTGGCATACGCTGCGGCATTTCTTTCAGCGCCATGAAAGACAAAGAGTACTGGCATATCCGCGATGCTGCCCAGAAGTGGAATGCGATAATGCACTGTGATGCTCTCTGAATTCGCTCCCTCAGGAGTCAAAAACTCAAACGTACCTGCGCCTCTCTGCAGCGAGAATTCCGAAGGATTCACAACAGGATCATCACTGAGCCGGCACCCGTTCAAGACAATGCAAATTGCGCCAACCGACCAAACTATCCAACCCAGCAGCGAACCTTTTAGCATGTCCAAAAATACCCTGAAAAACTGCAATAACAAGGATATGAAATGAGCGCCCGAGACACCAACGAGTATGCCCATCACATTCTATTATTGGATATTAAACTTTAAATAACCTATATTCGTCTAACTTAAAGCAGGCGAACAATGTACTCTTCTCTTCTCCAAATCAATTCATTACGAGGCATAGCCGTCGTTTTTGCAGCCATTGTATTTCATGGTGCGGCCATGGGCCAGACCGACCTAATGCTTCAAGGCATTCTGGATTTTACGGTACCGAGCGGTGGCTCCAATGGAAAGGCCATTCATTTGGTGGCGAATAGCGATATTGCCGATTTGAGTGTTTACGGAGTTGGCGTTGCAAACAACGGAGGAGGCACCGACGGACAGGAATATACATTTCCCGCGATCGCTGTTGCAGCCGGTGACAATATTTTTCTCGCCCGGAGTATGGAAGCCATGGAGAGCTATCTGCTCACCGATTGTTTCGCCACATTTGAGCACACACTGGATGGAACTTCATCCATTAGCCAAAACGGAGATGATGCAATCGAATTGTTCTTGAATGATGAAGTCATTGAGACATTTGGTGACATCGATACAGATGGAACAGGAGAAGAATGGGATTATGTGGATTCTTGGGCATTCAAGGTAGATGGAGCTTGGACATATGGCGGCACAAATTGCACCGATGGTACGGCAAACACTTTCGAGTCAGACTGCCCTTATCCCCACTGCGCTATTCCGGAAGAAATCCCAGGATGCACCGATGAAACTGCTTTTAACTACAACGCAAATGCAACAGCAGACGACGGGTCTTGCGAAGCCGTTTTGGTTGGATGTTTGGATTTTGACGCGGACAATTACAGTGAAGAAGCCAATACATCTTGTGAAGATTGCTGCGAATTTTTGGGATGCACAGACGACACAGCGCTGAATTATGATGCCGAGGCCAATGCGGATGACGAATCGTGCATTTTCGATACGAGTGAACTTTCCAACGCGCTAATGCTTCAAGGCATCATGGACTTCACAGTGCCAAGTGGAGGTTCTGATGGCAAAGCGATTCATTTCGTTGCCGTGAATGACATCGCAGACTTGAGCGCGTTTGGTGTTGGGGTTGCCAACAATGGCGGAGGTACGGATGGACAGGAATACAGCTTCCCGGCCATGGCTGTTAGTGCTGGAGATGACATCTTGCTCGCACGCAGCCCTGAAGCAATGGAAAGCTACCTAGTGACTTCTTGCTACGGATCTTTTGAGCATGTTTTGACTGCCTCCTCATCCATCAGCCAGAATGGCGACGATGCAATTGAACTGTTTGAAGTTGGATTTGTAATCGAGACCTTTGGAGACATCGACGTAGATGGCAGCGGCGAAGCTTGGGATTATTTGGACTCATGGGCATACAAGGTGAGCGGCGAATGGACGTATGGCGAGGTTAACTGCACCGACGGAACAGAGACCATTGCCGACGCTACTTGCGTTTACCCACTATGCGGTGGTTGCACTGATCCATTCTTTTTCAACTATGATCTTATGGCAAGTGTTGACGATGGATCGTGCGCGGACATGGTCATGTTTGGCTGCACTTACGAAGAGGCGAGTAATTACGATTCCGCTGCCACCAATGATGATGGCTCGTGCGAAGTCGAAACAAGCCTCTCATGCCTAGGCGACTTGGATGACGATAGTTTAGTCGGCACCCCCGACTTGCTGTTTTTCCTTTCTGTCTTTGGAGCGGATTGCAACTAAACCTCTTCGACTTTTTCAACCAAATCTCAACGAATTCGGAAACGTGAAAGGCTTCATGTAAATTGTCGGCTCAATACAACCGCCGTCACATGATTCTTTCTAGATTACCCTTGTGTGTATTTCTTTTCGCTGCACTGCTTTCATACCAGGAATCTGTGGCCGCAGCACTTGACTCTCTCGTTTTGCAAGGCATTCTGGATCTCGATGTGCCCACAGGCTCATCGGATGGCAAAGCTCTTCATTTCTTAGCCGTGGAGGACGTGGACGACTTGAGCCAATACGGCATCGGAACCGCTAACAATGGCGGAGGGACTGACGGTCAAGAATTCACTTTTCCATCTGGCACTTTGGACGAAGGACAGCACCTGCTTTTGGCACGATCTACGGCGGCCATGAGTGCCTATTTCGGGGCCTGCATAGCCGAATTCAACGTCGTGATGGAAGCCTCAACTGCGGTGAATCAGAACGGAGACGATGCGATTGAGTTGTTCTTTCAGGAGGAGGTAATTGAAACGTATGGAGACGCCGACACGGACGGTTCTGGAGAGAGTTGGGAATACTCAGACAGCTGGTCGTTCAAGGCAGAGGATGGCAGTTGGACGGTTGGCGGATTGGGCTGCTCAACCGCTGCGACAACAGAGGAATCAGCTTGCCCCTATCCTTTGTGCGAGGAATCCGAAGGCATTCCCGGCTGCATGGAAGCAACGGCGTGCAATTATGACGCGGAGGCGACAGTGGATAACTTGACCTGTGTTTTTCCAGGTGATGCCTGCGACGACGGCGATGCCATGACCGTTTTTGATACGCTAGATGAAAATTGCGAATGCGCAGGAACCACATTTGAGCCGTCCAATCAGATCATCTTGACCGGTATTATTCACGCGGGTACGGCACCAAAGGCATTGGAACTTTATGTTTTGGATGACCTCGAAACACTAGGACAGTACGGTTTGGGAACCGCTCAAAATGGCGGTGGAACCGATGGCGTAGAGTGGACATTTCCGGATGAAGGAGTGGACGCGGGTTCGTTTGTTTACGTAACCAATGACGCGGAAGCTTTTTCGGCTTACTTTGGATTTGCAGCCACTTTTGGCGAGGCAGGCGCGGTCTGCAACTTCAATGGCAATGATGCGATTGAACTGTTTGAAGCGGGAATCCCTGTGGACACGTATGGCGAAATTGATGAGGACGGCATAGGTACCAGCTGGGAGTATACAGATGGATGGGCGTACCGCGTGAATGGCACCGGACCAGATGGAGATGAATTTGTGCAAACGCATTGGATTCAAAGCGCGTTGGGAGTCACTGACGGGCCGTTGACCAATGAATTTTCCAATGAGCCCTTCACAATCGGCACCTTCAACAGTACACCTAATGCGGTGACGGAATGGGCAAACGCTTCGAACGATCTTCAGGTCTTTCCCAACCCTGCAACTGGAGGAGACGTCCGTCTGCAATCGAATTCGACCATTCAATCCTTGAAGATTTACAGCATGAGCGGCCAACTTGTGTACAGTGACTTTGGGATTGGGCCGATAATTTTCTTCGATTCGGACCTCCTGGCCTCTGGTATTTACACAGTTATGATTACCAACCAAATGGGTCTTTTTACTGCGGCTCGCTTTGTCAAAACGAGCCATTAAGTGGGTGTTCTGTTCCCAGCCCTCTCCAACACCCGTGAATAATGCATAGAATGCGCACAACCGTATTCATGGCTTTTGTAGTGATAGCAGCCTCATGCGCCGATTCCAGCAAGAACTTTTCGGACACATTCAAAGCCGACTGGATGAAAAGCTGCCAAAACCAGGCAGGGGTCAACTTGGACAAAAACAAAGCCAAACGCTATTGTCAATGCTCTCTGGAAATTGTCATGGATCGATACAAAAATGAGGACGAGGCACGTGCGGCGATTCCTACCATGTCAGTCAATCAGGTTCAGCAAATCTTGGTGTTGCCTTGTATGAAATAGTTAAACTCAGGTTATTTATTCCCGATTTACAGTAGTTCACGACCAATTTCGAACCTTTTCGTGAGTTAGTTGTCTTTCTTAAGCAAGGCAATGATTATGAAAAAGATTTTAAACGTCGCGTTCCTATTCTCAGTTTTCTTTGGCATTCAAAATGCCTCCGCCCAATATGGTAGCTTCGGAGAAGACAATTGTCCCGAAGACACCGCTGCCGTGGATGACATCATCTATTACGGAGATTTGCTCGACATGTCAGGCGGGTACCAAGTTGGTGACACCGTTTTTGACTTCACCGTATATGACTTCGATGGAAATCCGCTCAATTTGTATGAAGAGCTCAGTGGTTCGAAGCCTGTGGTGATGATCAATGGTTCTGTCTCATGTTTGCGCTTTCGAGGAACTTTTGAACCTGACAATAACGGTCAGCAGTTCATCGCTGCTCGAAACTATCTGGAAGCTCACGCCGAGGATGTCAACTGGATATTCATTTACGGAGTGGAAGCGCACCCTACGGACGGAAATTGCCCAAGCAATTGTCCCCCCACCGTGAGCAACGATACCACAGTGGTGCAGCCACCGTTTTATGAAAACCGCCGTTGGGCGGCCGGAGGCTGGGAAAATTCCCCTGAACACGATTTCACTTTCACGATGTACGCCGACAATCCAAATAACGCGGTCTACAACAATTTTTTTGAACGCCCGTTCGGTTTACTTGCGATCAATTGCGACGGAACGGTTGCAATGCGAGGCGATTGGGTGAACTCCTTTTTCATGGATCTGTCGAATACGACAGCGCTAAACGCTTGGAGAAATGCGTCGGATACCTGCACCATCGATTGGACAGTTGAAGAGGAAGAAAGCAATGATGACAGCACGGACGACGACAGCACGGACGACGACAGCTCGGAAGACGACAGCTCGGATGACGG
>CAJWIF010000056.1 GCA_913041135.1 uncultured Flavobacteriales bacterium | reverse complement strand
GATGAACGGATACGTGCGAATAGAAATGCATTCGGGACATGTCTTGGCTGTGGCCCAGCGCAGCTTCAAACAATTGATCTGAAAACTCAAAAGGAGGTAGATTCGCTCGCTCACGCTCTTGATTTGTCAGGTAAAACAGAGTGGCCGCCAGCAGGTCAACATCAAAATCGGTGGCGTTGATTTTTTCTTGAATGACATCCAACGCGAGAAACGATTCCGCATCAAAACGGTCACAATGAGCCGATGTCCATTCGTGCAATGACACCTGGCTAGAAGCCGTTGGCATCGCAAGGATAAGAAGACAATTAACTGAGGCTAGAAATAACAACCGGTGAATCATTGATGTAGGAATACGTTTAATAATGAGCGCTCTATCATCAACGCAAGAAGAGACTCTTTTCTTGTCAATTACTGAATTCCCAATGTGTTTTGAGGCAAACGGGGAACGACGACAAACGACCATAACCGAGGTAACTGGAGGACTCAATTTAATATCTGACAGCGATTAAACGCTTTCACACCCTCATCAACCTCCGTCTGAATTCGAAGATCTCGATCTGAAAAGAAAGCCATTGCAAGCCCTCCAACGGCGGCATTTGCGATTCCAAATGACACCCTCCCTTGGTCAATTGCCAACAAGCCAACAAGCACTTCAGCAAAACCAAACTGAGACGTCAAGAAATTCCAACTTCTCATCTTTTTGGCCTTTGCGAAGTGATCGCTTGCCATCGGACAGCCTGAACCTGAAATGCTCAATGCGCGACCTGGCCTCATTTTCTCCCCTTCTATTTCTATTCTATGATTCCCGACGGAGTGCATGATTTGTTGCGCCATCATTCCACTCATCGGATGAATTAAAAGTGTAACAAGGAAGAGCAATTTCAGCATACACTTCACTGCAAATCCAAACGTATCCAAAAACCCCATTCTATCCGCCATACCGGCAAGCTAACATCTTTCACCTTTCACACCTCAAACCCGAAGGGAACCGCGTATTGACGAAGCCGGTCCAATTCAGGAATAAAAGCGGTGATCTTAAACCGTCTAACAGCTTCAATCAATGCTGAAATTTTAATAAAATCTTAAAAAACAATGAGCCTTTGACTCACGCATTTAAAGTCCCGCTATTATTGCTTTGTGAATTCAATTACAGACAAGCCCATTTCATCAGCTTCTGAAGATTTATTAAAGGTTGAGAAGTATAGCCATGCGCTCTCCAATTTTATTTGCAGTAGCAACACCCCCATTACTGTGGGGCTGCAGGGGGAATGGGGAACAGGAAAGACATCGCTTATGTCGCTATTGCTGGAAGACTTCAATACAAAAAATATTGCTTGCTCTTGGGTCAATACATGGGAATACAGCATGTTCCGTGGAGCCCACGAAACGACGCCAGGTGTCCTGAGAGGCATGTTGGAGAAACTCAAAGAATCGTGCGTCGAAAGAGGCGTTTGGACCTTACGTGACGAGAGCCAAGCCAAATTCAAGTCTGCGGCAAGATTTTTAGGCAGCCTGGCCAACCAAGTGGTTGCCAAACAGACTGGTATAGACGTCAAAGGAGCAGCCGATAGCGCAGACAACCAAGGAGGCGCAACCGCTGAAATTGCCGAAATCAAAGCCTTGATCGCAGACCTCATCAAAGACCTCATTTCAGATTCAAAGAATCCCATTGAAAAGGTCGTTTTTTTCGTGGACGATCTGGATCGTATCCCGCCAAGTGACGCCGTGGAAGTCTTGGAGGCGCTCAAAAACATTTTTGACATCCCCCATTGCGTATTCATCTTGGCCATCGATTATGATGTGGTGGTGAAAGGGCTGGAAGACAAATTCGGTCCCAAAACAGATGAAAATGAAAGAGAGTTTCGGTCTTTCTTTGATAAGATAATACAGGTCCCATTTTCGATGCCGACAGGCACGTACGACATCGAAAATTTTCTCGTCGAGAAATTGAAAGACCTCGGAATCGAGATCAATGAGGGGGATAAAGAGATGTACGCTAAATCCGTTCGACACACCATTGGCTACAATCCAAGAAGCTTAAAGCGCTACTTGAACTCTTTTAGCCTGATTAATCATCTGCGGGAGATCGAAGCGGATGAGAACGCACAACAGGATGATGACTACATGCTTTTTTCCATCCTTGGAATTCAGATCTCTTACCCTCAAATTTTTCGTCTGCTCTCTCAGAATCCCAATTATTTAAATTGGGATAAGGCCTTTGCCAGCAAATTTGGCATTGACTGGGACGACGTCCAAGAAAAGATCCAGAAGTACGGTGAATCTGAACTCATTGATGAAGAATGGGAACAGGTGGTTTGGGGGGCCTGCCAAAAAGATTCGTATCTCAAATCGAGAGCGTTCTCTTTGCTTGAATTGCTCAATCTTTTGCGCGACCGCTACAAAGAAACGTTAGAAGAGGAGATCGAAAACGCCATGACATTCGCTTCAATTACCAGTGTTGACGATGACGTCGAGACGAAGCAAGCCGTTCAAAAAGTTGGGAACAAAACTATTTTTGACGGGGTGCAAACAAAACTTACCCAGCTCCAGGAAGAGCAATTTCCTGAGCAAGCCGTTAGCAATTACGCTGCGTTGTGGGAACCGCTGCATGCCATCGCCGAACAGGAGGAAAAGAATCGAATATCCTTTGCGAAGACAGGAACATCGTTTAACGACGACAGCCGCGTGGGACGTGGAAATCAACAACTTCTCTATTGCTCAAACCCTTCCCGAAAAGCAATGGGCATGAAAATCTGGGTCAAGGCAAACACCGGAAAAGTGAAGGCAATCCACCAAGAAATCAATCAGTTATTTGACTTGGAAAACAGTGAGAATATCTTTATTTCCAAACAGAAAGACTTGGTTTTCGAATATGGAGTTTATCTTGAATTAAAATCACGATACAAAGACCTTTTACTCTATCTAGTAAATCAAGTCAAATCATAACGCGTTTTGTTGAAACAAGCTGAAAAACAACATAAAAAAGAAGTAAGCACTATTTAATTAAATACCGTTATGGCTACAATCAAAGTAACGAAAGCGAGTTCAGTGCAGAGCATTCAAAGACAATTTGAAAGTGATTTCAGTTGCAACCTCCGCATTTACAAGGGCAAGAAGTTTGCTGATGGAGCGACTAAAATCAGCGAACTCTCAAAAACGGCTAACGCTACAGGAGAATTGGAATTGGGAGCTCGAAGCCGCGTTGAAAATGTTGAAGTGTATTTCAAGGAGACTTTCGGAATTACCGTCCAGATTTCCAACGCAGATGACACGAAGCTCGCTGACAACAAAATGACCTTGACTCAAGCTGGAAAGCTCTGAGATCATCTAACGATCAAATGAAACAGACTCAACCTCTGCAGTTTGATCATTTCACTTCTTCCATTCTGGTAAGCTTTTGAGCAAGCCTCAATGCCTATCTCCACACTACCCCATGGGATTATTCAATAAACTCACAGACCACTTCAAAAACGCTGAGTTCTCGGTAGCACCGAATAAAAAACTCAAAACGATTTCAAAAGACTTCAAGACCGCATTCAACTTGTCTTTGGTTTTTTACAAAGGCCCTAAAATTGCTGAAGGTGATTTGACATTGGCTGCCTTGAACAAAAAAACCTCGAAAGACGTCAACACATCATCAAACCAAGATCTCAAAATCAAGGCGAGCATGAAAGTAGGGCAAGTCGAAGATCTTTTTGAAAGCACGTTCGGTGTCAAAGTGCAAATCAAAGACTCCGCTGCAAAAAGCTTAATTGACAACGACTTAACAATCGGTGACGCATCGAGAGCCTGAGCAATCACATGCTGCGAGCACCCTTGTTTCTGTTTTGACAGATTCAGGTGCGCGTAAGCCGTTGGACTGCCCGTCACACCATCAGTAAACCCCTTATCCCATACCCTATGAGTATCGATAGTATCAAACGACAAATCGAAGGATATAAAAGAGATATCGATCGGCAAAAATCCTCCGTCGCGGATTGCCGAGAGGACATGGCCAACATCCGTATTCGGAAAAGCCGAGACGCCGAAAGCTATACGCGCAAACTCAAGTCGGCCTCATCGGTTGCCAACAAGCATTCCATTCGCGCTCAAAAGAAACGAGATTGGGAAAGCTATGCGCGAAAATTAGATAGTGAAAAAGACAAGATTGCGAAATGCCGGGACCGCATCAAAGGATATCGTGAAAACATCAGCCGGTGTCGAGAGCGCATCAAACGATTGAGGTAATCGCTTGGAATGATGAATTCACCCCTGAGTCCTCACTGATTTTGATGCCTGTGGCAATAGCCGTTGGCATTCTTCGTAGAGTTTCCGCATCTCCGCCCTGTGGACGTGGCAATGCCCATGCATTGAACTCCAGAGCGCTTGACTGCACCTCCAGAGCGTTTAACCGCCCCCTTAGAAGAAACTCCCCAGCGGTCTAGCGAACGTTTCGCTTCAATTTTGTCTTCTATGTCGTCCTCTAGACCTGAAAACAAATCCAATCCGATGCGCTCTTCTAGCTCGTCCACTGTGATGACATAGTCCGACAGGCTCCCTTCAAGGCTCGTTTCATTGGGCAAGAAGAATGCCACCACACTCGTGTCAGGATACGTCCGGAGCACCGCCTTCCAGCATGCCGATGGAATCCGAACTCCGCTGGCCAAATACCCTTTTGTCTCGACTGACGGCCCCGTTGTAATGTGAACGGAACCATACGCGACTGACCACTGTCTCGCATCTTCTTCCAAGGATTTCCAGATCCCTCTATTCAGCGCCGGAGTTTGAGGGAAGATATTGGTCATCAAGAATGATTGTGACATTTCCTGAGCCGATAGCTTGGAGTCACTCGCAGGTTTAAGGTGTCCTCGATCATATCCCGAACCCCTATAATCGCTCGCCGTAGCACTCCGTCGGACGCGAGAATCAGCCCGGAAGGCATCTTTTCGCGGCGTCTGACCTTGTGACTCCAGAGACTTCAGTTCGTAATGCACCCAGAAGGCCATTTTAGAATCCGCATCAAAATCCACGAGATAACTAGGATTCTCTAAGGACTGACCTGCTGTAGCCGGAACGAAGAGACCATCTTGAGCCCACATTTTGGGATGCTCTAATTCCACTCCTATCCAAAGGATCAAGAGGGTGCATATCCGTAACCAACTGTTTTTTCTTTCCTTCACCCTATTGAAATTATTTCTTTGAGCATTCGACTTCACTTCAACGACTCAAGACACGGAGCAATTGCTGTGGTCAATGCATAATAGTCCTTGTTTGCCGCTGTCAATGCCTCCACCGAAACAAAGATAGAAACCACATTCACTTGTGAATGCTTTCTTAAATATTGATGCAACAAATTGGGACTCGTTGAAGGGAAATCCTCATGTGTTTGCGCTAGGAGACCTATCGATTCAAGCGCCTTTTTCGTCCTTTCAATAAAATCCTCAAGGTGTTGAAGCGATGCAGGGTCCACCGTCGGACTCTTCACCTCCGAAATACTCGAATCCCCTTTTTCACCTCCAAACGTAATGTGGACTTGTGCTTTGCGATGTGATGCTGAGGATCTCAGGACCACTATCCACTTAACAGACGATTGAGCGGCCTGCAGCATATCATCAATGAATGCTTTTGCCCCATCGAGATGCGGAGGAATGTCCTGAGCAAAATCAGTGTTTCGTGTAAGATTGTATTGGGCGTCTTCCAGAATCTCGGCACCCGCAAAAATTTCATTGCTCACGAAATGATGCTGACCAGCCGAAGCCAATACATAGCCAAAATGAGATATTCCCCGCTCGCCTCTTCCTTGCGGATTGACGATCATCACATTTGAGGATACACCATCCAACTCGAATCCATAGGATCTATTCATGTGGAAGTGTTCAACCACCGTCAAGTCCGATATCTTGAGTTCTGGAGAAGACTTTTCCCACCGCAATCGCAATTCTTTTGAAGACCGGACAGCGATGAGAATCTCCTCCGGAGTCAGTTCCAATTTGGCTTGAAGAAACGGTAAGGTTCGCTTGCGAGCAGGCAATTTCAACCCCATCATGGTAGCCACTTTTTTCGGACGAAAACTCAATTCGATCAATGCCGTGTCTCGCTTGACCTTTGCCGCCTTCTTCTCTTCATCCATTTCCTCTACGAATCCCGAGGCAATGATACCTGATGGCACTGCAAATAAAGCAATCGACAGGATTCCGACACCCGTAGCTAAGAGTTTTCCCATGGCGGTAATCGGCTGAAAATCGGCATACCCCCCGATGTCACCGATGTATTGGGACAAAGACCAAACCATGGCCTGCCAGATCGATGAAAACTCTTCGGGTTGCGCTGCATTTTCGACATGATGCAACAAAACAGATAACACCAGAGTGAGCAATAACAGCACTTGCATGGATGTCCACAGCTCGCCCTTTTTCTTTCTTGTCGCCTCGATGATGAAATTGAACGACTTGATAAACCGAGCCAATTTCAAGAGCCGTAAAATACGGAGAACCTTGAGTACAGCCCAGGATGATCCTGGCAAAACCAATGAAATGGCCGAAGGCACGACAGCGATTAGATCAATGACGGCATACGGTGTTGTGAGATAAACCAAACGTCCCTTCAACCCTGCAAACCGACTATCCACCAAATCGGCGGTCCAAATTCTCAGAATAAGCTCCAGTGAAAAAACAAGGATGCAAAACAAATTGATTGCATCAAAAATCCCGTCATACGCGGCGTAACGTATATCCGCTTCAAGAAAGACTTGAGCTGAGGACAACAAGATGAGCCCGACAATGACGTAGGTCGTGAGCTTTGCACTCCACGATTTTTTTATGTTCTGCTCATCAAGAAGCTGCGCGATGTGAACTCGGATTTTAGACATCTGAAATCATTTCTATCTACTCGGCGTCAATGCCGTAATTTTAATTCGTCAAACGCGTCGGATACAATATCGATAATTTTTCTTGAATGGACTTTCTGTAAAGAATCGCATGTGCTAAGCCCTCATTGAATTGATGTTTTAGGGAGATCAATCGGTCTTCAATACGAACCATGCAACCTAGCCAAATCGGCCTATACTTCGCTGTACATTCAAACACAATCGCACAATAATTCACGACTCATTTCTCCTCAAAAAACGCAAACAATATGTTCTCAGCAGAAGTTTCACAGCGCCTTGGCAACTATGTCTACCGTCTCATCGATCCTCGGAATGGCCAAACTTTTTATATTGGAAAAGGCAACGGAAATCGGGTTTTCCAACATGCCATGGGAGCGCTCCAAGAGGAAGAGGAAGATGAAGACGAGTTGTCCAACAAAAACAAACGAATTCTTGACATTAAGAATGATGGCTTGGAAGTATTGTACGTCATTCATCGCCATGAGATCCCCGATGAAGCCATATTCCATGTTGAAGCCGCATTGATTGATGCTTACGCGGGCTTAGCCAACGACCAAGGTGGCCATGGAAGCAACTCCTTTGGACCCATGCATACGGATCAGATCATCGAGAAGTACTCATTGCCTAGCATCGACTGGGAACCCGAAGAAAAGCTTCTCATCATCAATATCAACAACATTGAAGACAGGAGTAGCGCGAATCAGATTTATGAGCAAGTACGTGGGCACTGGCGCATTTCCCGGACGCGTGCTGTACAGGCCGATTTCGTAATCGCTGCGCTGCGCGGGGTGGCCATCGGAATCTTCACCGCTGACCGCTGGTTGGCGTCCAATAAAATAGAGGGACGTTACTTCTTTGAAGGAAAACCTGCCCCAACCGTGATCTGGGAGAAGTTTGTAGGCAAGAGAGGCAAGCAACTGACCCATGAAGGCATGAAGCACATTCAATATCCAATACGCTATTGGAATTTTTAATCCATTACCCTTCGCTTGGCATCCTTTGCATCAACTGAAGGTTTCGTAGACGCTCTGTCAAAGAGCAGAGCGCGCAACTTGTACATCATTGCCCGCTTGTGTCTTTTGGCAAACGAATCCGATCGTCACTCAGCGATACAAAAATGCGGTGTTGATCTCCAGAACTCTCCAGGTTGGCCTACACCGCTGACAACACGCACGCTGTAACAACAATTCGCTTCCAAGGTGGTCGGCAGATAAAAGACCTCCACACCACCCTCAAATACCTCCCACAACTCCAATTCGTGCACTTCTACGTTTTCATAAAAAATGGCAACCCGATCTGCTTGAAACGTCCCTCCTTCGCTTTCAACACGTATTTGCCCTCCACTACAAACAGAATTGGTGGGAATAGCTAGATCCGGAGTCACTGACAGCGCCACGCATTCGATGGATTGAGCATTCGGAAAAACACAGGATTGATTGCTTTCATTGAAATCTTTCAAGCATCCTGAGCTCAAAATCAAAAGAAGAAACAGAAGAAACGAATCAGTTCTCATGGCTACAGTGACCTTGGATTGAATAACCTGTTAAACACCCTGCGCGCCTATTGCCCCCCTGCTAAAAACGACGACAACACATGAAGACTAAAGTTCGGCTGAATAGGACCCTCAAAAGGCTGGGAAACTCCGATTTTGATGTCCAACAAGGGATTTAAATTGTAGCCTAACTCCACCCCTCCCATCGATTGCAACCAACGTTGACCGGTAAGGGCCGTTTCCTCATCACCAACAAAAGACACCCGATTGGTGTAAGTAGGATCCACTAGTCCAAAAAACGAATAAAATTGGGCCGTTCCGACGACGTTTAGACTCACCCTAGACGACTTCGGCATGACATCAACATACGCGGACGCGGAATGCGATGTAAAGGAGGACGTAGCCGCTTCAGACCACTGATTACTTTCAGCGATTGTCACTGCTTTGAGTAATCCAATGCCCACGTCGAGTCCCCACCTCCCTTTTTGCAATCCCATTGTGATTTGATCACACAACAAAGCCTGTGAGTAACGGAATGGGTACTCCTGCAATCCGTAATCGTATGTACCAAAAAAGGGATGAGGATCCTCCGGAAACCACGAGGAACTCGTCATTAAATGCAATGGCAAATCCTGAAACGACACGTGTGCAGTACGAAAGCCAATATTCAATTTCAATGGAGCAGCCTTATCGCGGACGCGCACCCGACGCAAAATTTTCTTATTGATCGCAGCACTTTTTGCTGCTTTTTTTTCGTCGTATTGAACCGTAAGGATGCTCAAGTCTAAGTTCTCCGCTCCAAGACCAAGCTCTATCGAATGCTCGGCTTTGGCGACCTTCTGACCCGCCTTTGGAAAATGTAAAACACCCAGATTCCCCCAAAACGAGTCCGAAGAGAGCCCGAGCAGAGGCGTGGTATAGCTCACCGCATTCAAAGGAATCTCAATCCTCTTTGACGTCTCCACACCGGACACATCGGCTCCATTAAGAATTCGAAAATCTGCAAATTCTTGCAACAACCGGGACTTAATGACATCCATTAATCGACTGACTTCCGTTGTTCTAAAGAAGAGATCGAATCTTCTTCCGTTGGCAATCATCGCCATCGAATGCGATTCCAATCCCAATGCGTCTCGTGATTTTTTCTCTTGAGAAGTCAACGCAATTTCTTCAAGAGACTTCACGATATACGAGGACAACGAAATGATATTGTGATTCGTCTTTGCTCGGCATTGAATGGTGACGATCGCTTGCACACCTTGATACCGCACCTCTGACGCATCCATTGAAAAATCCACAACACCTTCAAATTTTGATTCCAAAGAAGATTCTAAAGCCTGGATCAATTCTCTTTCAATGGAATCTGACTTTTGTTTTTGCTTGACATTTAACGACCATTTGTCTGCATCAAACGAAATGGACTTTCCTGAGGCTTCCTCCACTTTCTTCATGAAGTCAACCGATTGTTCTTTTGACACTCTGATCTCAACATCCAAATACACTTCATTGCCAACAACTCGCTCAGAAATAACCTCGTAATCGAGGATATTACCTTGCGTAAGACGCAAGATCTCATCCTTAACGACTTCATCTCCCTCGATGATGGTCTCTGACGTGATATAGGCCCCAAACGATTGCGTTAAACCGTTTGTTAGAGCCATCCCCAGAGCTTCTTGATAGTTATTTCCAACACCTTGATCTCGAATAACGACGACCTCATTGGCCGTTTGACCGATCACCAGAATCGGGCAACCAATGAAAAGCAACACCCATAAATTCACTCGAGAATACATCCTCATTTCATCATTTTACATAAAACCAACCGACCCACTTTCAACGCACTTCGCAAAACTCTTCAGGCTTAAGAAGCTAAAAAGACGTTGTGTTCAATGGCAAGATAACAGAATGACGAGGATTCCTTTTTTATTCCTGACCTAACTTCCGGCAAAACAATGATCTCTTATTTAATTCCCTCCCCTTGAGAATCGCAAAACAACTTTTCGGAATTGAACGTAATGTAATTTTCTGTCGTTTCGTCGCCATCATTCTTCTTCTTCTTGGCTTTCACTACGTTGCGACAGCCCAACAAGCCCCTCACTGGGTTCAATCCAGGCCCACGGACTCCTCAAGTTACATCGGAGTCGGTGTGGCCTCCAAATCAAATCCGAATTACGCTCAAGAAGCTCGAGATCAGGCTTTGACGGATATCGCACACCAAATCTCCGTGTCAATTTCTAGCGAAAACTCCCTGAAAGAGCGAGAAGATAACGAAGTCTACAGCCGACAATTCACCTCAACAACCCGAAGCGAGACAAGCTTGGATTTGGAATTCTACGAGGTGATTGATACGTTCAATGGGGAATATGAATACCACGTTTTCCTCAAATTGAACAAAGAACAATACGCCAAGTCCTTGCAAGCCTCGAAAGCTGAGAATGCGCGAATCGTAGATTGTTATCAAAATGAAGTTTCCCTCATCGCTACGCTAAAATCGAAATTTCAAGGAGTCCCATCGGATGGGGCACGATATGTATACATGGGTGAATGCCACTACCTCGTCGGTATTGGAACAGCATCGATTGGCTCAAAGTCCAATTCGGAATTGGCTCGAATCGGTCAAGTAAAGGCACAAAGGGCGGTGTCCCTTTTAATCAACGGAAGCGAAATCACTTCGGAGACCATTATTTCAACATCGGAAACCATCACGGATGACATGGTCTCCTTTTCAGAATCTTTTCGCGATGAAATCAATGATCGATCCACCGGATTCGTTCACGGAATGCAAAAGCTCACGAGTTTCTCTTCCGATGACGGCCTGACTTTCGTGTTCGTCATTTTTAATGTGCTTGAGTCGAGATAACAGCGAGCGGATACATGCATTCCTGACACTCCCTTCAAACTCGTCACGGAATGGCGTTTTACCCTGGTATCATGGAAATAGCTCCATTTGAGTTGATCGCTTTTATCAGCCCACGGAGCAATTTTGCGCAGCTCTTACCCATCGCAGAGGGAGATAGCACACTCGCCACTTTCTCCATCGCGCAGGACTTGGAGAAGCGTATTATTCCTACTCTCCTTCCACTACTTTTTCAGACCAACCGTCCTCAAATAATTTGATAAATAGGTGACCTCGCTGTGGGTGCCTGATTTCTCGTCCCATGAGGTCTATCCTTTTAATGCATTTTCCATGGTCTTGACGCTGCGGATTAGCCGGTACTGACATCGCTTCAGCACCGAGCGGTTGCTGTTGCGTTACGCAATGCACCATGCCTCCCCACAACACCATGTTCTGACAGTTGATGCCAATCGCTGTCCGATCGGGATAGAGGCTTTGAACGATTTCTCGAGCGACCTCGTCCATAGGGTCGTCATACTCGGGCACCAGCACTACAGCATTGCCAACGTAATAATTGACATAACTGCTGCGAAACCCCACGCTTTGCCCCCAGGTCGTTTGCACCGGAAATTGCGTCAAAGGAAGGTTTACTCGCGTGTACAGCGTGCCCTCGGCATTTTGAGCTTGGTCGATGATGTTTCGGTCACCGGCACTGACATACCAGTAGGCCAGGTCCGCGTTATTCATAGTGACCAGGGTGTGATCACCTGCAAATTTCACAAAGCCATCAATGTGCTGATCCGTGATGTCTTCATCGCCTCCAAACTGCCCATCCAGCCAAATAATTTGTTGCACCCCGAGGTATTGGCTCAAGTAGGCTTCGATTTCAATTTCTGTCAATCCCGGGTTCCGATCATCGCCTGTGATGGAGGAACGTGTGGCCATCAGCGTCCCCTGTCCATCGACTTCAATCGCTCCGCCCTCTAAAACCATCGCGCTCAGGTCAACGACTGGGATATTCAAGTTTTCAGAAAGCGTTGAGGGCACAACATCATCCAATGCAAACGGTGTATCTCCTCCCCAACCATTGAATCCCCAGTCCAGGATTGCCCACTCATCTTCATCATTGTGGACGAAAATGGGACCATTGTCGCGGACCCAGAAGTCATCGTTGGGACAGATCTGAAAATCAACTTGCCCCATATCGATACCCGCTCCCTGAAGCAGGCTTGTGATGTGGACCACTTCATCGGAATTGTAGGCCACAATGTGCACGCGTTCGCCTAAGGAAAGGGCTTCCGTCATCGCCACCCAGCTGGGCTCCACGTCCTCAGCGCCTGATCCATACGTGTAATTGTGGGGCCATTGAAGCCAAGTGCCTTCATGCGGAGACTCCTCGTGGGGCATGGTGTACTGGGCAACCACATTCAAGCTCAAAAAGCCACAAAAAAACAAGTGAAAAAATCGCATGACACATTGGTTTACACGCAATTTAAGTCACAAATCAGCGGAACAACATAGAGCTTAGGGGCTCCCCCAAACTCAAACATTTATGAGAAAGCGCGGGTGGGGAATCTATCCTTTGGAGGCGCATTTGGAGGGAGTCCAATGCGAAGAAATCGTCACATTCCCATTCAATCGAAATACCAGCGGTGACTTACGGTTACGATGGCAATGGATTCGAAGCTCAGAGCATCTAAATCTGTATCGCCAAAAACCCGAATTCCCGCTGAAACGGTTCTTCCCGTGTTTAGATTCTTAAACCCCCTCCCAATTTTCATGGTTGCAAGCGCAGGAACTGCAATGCCCAGTTGGAAATCCCAATACTGCCGTTCTGAAACGAACCTCTTCGTCCCATATAAAAAAGAAACCCCTGGAACGACCTCAAGAAGAGAGCTCGTGTAACTCAGTCCAACGTTCGTTTCCAGATACGTTTCCTTATCCTGGGCAAAGAGCGTGGAAGTACATGCGAAACAAATCAAAACACCCGTCAGCCTTCTCATGACGTGAAATAAACGCTTATTCCGCTGTTTGAATGTTGCGTATACCCTATGTTTTTGGCGCATTCAGTTTGATCTCAATACCATTTGAAATCAGCGAACACATCACATTCGTCATGTCCACCCATTGGCTCACACCTCACGCACTCCTCAAATTCAAAGGATGTAATTCATGGAGGAAAAGGACGAATGCCCTCCAGAGATAACTTCCTCCATTAAGTCTTTGTCGTCCTCCGCACAGGCAACCAAAGTCCGTATCGAAAATGAGCGCAACGCAGCTTTTACACTCAACGTACTCACGGCGCTGTCTTTTCTTCCCGTAAAAGGCAATGCATCCGGTCCGCGTTGACAAGAGGCATTGATGTTGACCCGGCACACTTGATTCACCAAATGATCAATACACCGTCCTGAGGTGGCCGCATCTGTCGTGAATATGCTGACTTGCTGGCCGTAAGCACTTTCGGCAATATCGGTCAACACCTCCTCAAAATCATCGAATTCTAAAACCGGACAAACGGGACCGAATTGCTCTTCACGGAAAATAGCCGTATCCCGATCGACAGGGAAAAGAATGGCAGGAAAGAACATATTGCCTTGAATCTGTCCTCCTCTCTCGTTCACAATCGTCGCTCCCTTGGAAACGGCTTCATCGGCATAGGACTGCATGGCTTCCACTTTGCCTACTTCCGGAAGTGGCGTAATGTCCGTATTGTCGAAGGGACTGCCCCAAACCAAGGCGTCTGTGGCTCTAGAAAATGCTTCGAGGAACGCTTTTCGTATGTCCTTGTGCACGTAGATGACCTTCAAAGCTGTGCAGCGCTGGCCATTGAAGCTCCAAGCGCCCTTCACGCATTCCTTTACGGCTAAATCAATGTCTGCA
>CAJWIF010000055.1 GCA_913041135.1 uncultured Flavobacteriales bacterium | reverse complement strand
GATCACATCCTCACCCATCAAAGGGACAATTCGCAGGGGCCAAAACGAAGAAGAAGACGCAGCACTCGCGCACCAGTTGTATCACGACACCAAGGAACGTGCAGAGAATGTGATGATTTGCGATCTCGTGCGCAACGATCTGAGCAAAATCGCTGCGCCTGGCACCGTCAGTGTACCCGAATTGTTTGGAATTCACCGATTTCAGACCGTCCACCAAATGATTTCTTCGGTGCAATGTGACATCGCCGAAGGCGTTGAAATCAGTGACATTATCAAGGCCACGTTCCCCATGGGATCGATGACCGGAGCGCCCAAAATTCGGGCCATGCAACTCATTGATGAACTGGAAGGAACACGCCGCGGAATATACTCCGGAAGCGTCTGTTGCATCCAGCCGAACGGCGATTTCGACATGAACGTTGTCATTCGCAGCATCGCCTGCAACCGCAGAACAAAGCGCATCTCCATGCAAGTGGGCGGTGCCATCACCGCATTGAGTGATCCCGATCGCGAATACGACGAGTGTTTGCTCAAAGCTGAAGCCATGATGGAAACCCTGAACGGCCATGCGTAACGCATTCCGCGGATTGCCGGCCCTGGTCGATCGATGGCTCAAAGAGCATCGGATTCCTCGAGACTGCACCATCATCTTAGGGATGAGTGGAGGACGGGATTCCATGGCCCTCGCGGCCTGCCTCAACCGCATTGGACAGCCTGTCATTGCGGCGCATGTCAACTATGGATTGCGTGGGGACGAATCCATTGCCGACCAAGCGTTCGTAGAGCAGTGGTGCCAACAGATGCACATTCCAGTTAAGCTGCATTTACCCGCTCATGTTGAATCTACTGAAGGGGTTCAATCTGCGGCACGAAAAATCCGATACCAGTGGTTTCAGACGTTGAAACAAGAACATACAGGTCTCGCCTTCATTGCGACAGCCCATCATGCTGACGACCAAGCTGAAACCGTTCTGCTCCACCTGATTCGTTCTTCAGATCCCCTGGCCTTAGCGGCTATGAAACCCCGGGAGGACACCGCATCATTGCTGCGTCCCTTTCTTCATGTCTCCCGTTCGGCGATCACTGCTTGGATGCAACAAGAGGGCATCCCCTTCAGGGATGACAGCAGCAATGCGAAGCCTGACTATTTGAGAAACAGATTGCGCCACGAAATCTTGCCTTTATTGGAAGATATCCGGGCCGGTTCGGGCGCGCACATTGCGCGGTGGGCAGATCGGTGGCAGCCCATCTCGTTGCAGCTAAAAAACGAGATTGATTTGGCGTTAGAGAGGTGCTATCAAACTGAAGACAAAGACTGCGGGATTCTCCGTGTTAGCGTCTGGAAAGAAGAGCCCCTCGCAGACGAAATTTTGTACCACTTGGCGCAACGCTGGCACATCAGTGCGCGAGCTGTTCCTGAAATCAAAGGCCTCTGCGAGGAAACGGTGCAATCGGGCGGGCGCTTCGAATCATCTCATACCACCCTGACCCGACAAGGTGACTTGCTTCATTGGAAAGCCACCATCGATCAAAATACATCGGCTTCATGACCTCTTCCCTCCCTGCTGAAAAACGCGAATTGGCCATCCGGATTTACGCCATTCTCGCCGCTTTGTTCGTCGCCAGTCTGGTCGCATGCAATCTTATTTTCAGGAAATTCTTCCATTGGTCCCCTACGACCTGGCTCACTTTTGAGCAAAGCGTGGGGCTGCTCCCCTACCCCATCACATTTCTAGTTACCGATCTCATCAGCGAGTGCTTCGGTAAAAAGAAAGCGAACCTTGTGGTCATGTCAGGCCTCTTTGCGAGCCTCTTCGTTTTGATCATTGTGACTGTTGGACAAGCGGTACCGGCGGCAAGTTGGTCACCCGTTTCTGATGTGGAATTCGACCACGTCTTTGGCTCGACGGTCGTGGCGGTTGGCTCTTCCATGGCAGCCTACTTAATTGCCCAATTTCTGGACGTCAAACTGTTCCATTACTGGAAAGCCAAGACCCACGGAAAAAAGCTTTGGTTGCGCAACAATTTGAGCACCATCCCATCCCAATTCATTGACACGTTGACCGTCATTACCCTCATGTGCTTCTTGGGGCAAATCGAATGGGCTCTGTTTTCTCACCTCCTTTTTTATGGGTTCTTTTTCAAAATCTTCGTGGCTTTGATTGACACGCCCTTAGTCTACCTGGGAAGTTGGCTGATTCGAAGGCCCTTTGGGCTAAAGTTGGGAGAAGAAATCTCGTTTTAATGCAGGGCTCAAAAGCGTAGGACACTCACCTTGAGCATCCCGTGAAACGAACATTAACAGTTCCGACCCATCTAGAGGAAGGCATGCGTTATCTTCGCAAAACGATGAAAGAAATGAAACAACTCGCTTTCAATATGCTCCGTGGTGCATTGGTCTTGAGCCTCTGCTGGTTTATCACTCCCAGTTTTGGACAAATACTGGACCCCGTTGCTTGGGAGTTTGACCTGTATGAAACCGAAACTGAAGGTGAACTCGACCTTGTTTTTCATGCTTCAGTTGAATCATGCTGGCATATCTACAGCCAAGATCTCGACGATCTAAACGGTCCATTGCCAACCTTTTTCGACTTTGAACTCCCCGCCGGAGTTGACACCATTGGTCCTGTGCGCGAATGTGATCCTTTGGTCGAATACGATCCCAACTTCATGATGGACCTCAAATATTTTGAGGAGGAAGTGTACTGGGTACAAACGATTCGAACATCTGGAGTCGCATCCGACGCATCCCTTTCGGGGTATTTGAGTTTTATGGTTTGCGATGAATCGCGTTGTTTGCCTCCAGAGGACATTGACTTCACCCTGTCCTTGAGTGAGTTTTTGCCCGCATCAGCCCGCCCTGACTATTGCCCCCCGCTGAAGCATCTTTGCGGAGGTCATTTTGAAGAAGGTGAATCAGAATTGCTTGAGCCCGTTACATGGGAAATTGAGCTCTATGAAACACCGACATCCGACGAATTTGAATTGGTGTTTCATGCATCGGTCGATCCCTGCTGGCATGTCTACAGCCAGAATATCGAAAGTTTGGATGGCCCGATTCCAACGGCATTCACCATCGAACCCCCTAGCGGATGGAGTCTCAAAGGAAGCGTTGTAGAGTGTGATCCTCTTGTGGAATTCGATCCGCAGTTCAACATGGATGTCCCGTTCTTTGAAGAGGAGGTCTATTGGGCTCAAACCCTGACTGCAAACGGAAACATAGACGCGGAGATTTCAGGGTTGATCACGTTCATGACCTGCAACGATGTCAAGTGTGTTTTTCCTCCTGACTTGGAGTTTCAAGTCCAGGCTAACGATGCGCGCGCTGCCTCAACTCGACCGGACTACTGCCCTCCTTCTCAGCATGTCTGTGACGGTGGCGCGAACACCGGAAATTCTGAAGAAGAGGAAGAAGAAGGGTTGTTGGGGGTCTTTTTGTTAGGCATGTTACTCGGCTTTGCAGCACTCCTCACTCCTTGTGTTTTCCCGATGATCCCCATGACGGTGAGTTTCTTCACCAAGCAGTCCAAGTCCCGCTCAGAGGGCATCCGGAACGCTTTGATCTACGGCTTCTTTATCATCTTCATTTACACCGGACTTGGATTGCTTTTGACGGCTGTTTTTGGAGTCGACATTTTGAATGTGATCTCAACCGATCCTTTCTTCAATGTATTCCTCTTCATCTTGCTGTTGATTTTCGGAGCAAGCTTTTTGGGCGCATTTGAAATTCAACTGCCCGCGAGCTGGGCCAATAAGACAGACCAAGCCGCGGACAAAGGCGGCTTGTTGGGCATCTTTTTCATGGCGGCGACACTGGCAATCGTTTCGTTTTCATGCACAGGTCCGCTTATCGGAAGTGCTTTGGCCGGCGCAGCCACAGGTTCGTATGCCGCTCCTTCTGCTGTCATGTTCGGGTTTTCTTTGGCCCTCGCTATTCCATTCATGTTATTCAGTGCGTTCCCAGGATGGCTCAATTCTTTGCCTCAGTCAGGGGGTTGGTTGAACAGTGTCAAGGTGGTCCTGGGTTTGTTGGAAATTGGATTTGCCTTCAAGTTTCTTTCCAACGCGGACTTGGTTCTGCAGTTGGGCCTCTTGCAGCGCGAACTGTTCATCGCTATTTGGATCGCCATCACGCTCGCCATTGCCTTTTATCTGTTTGGATGGATTCTGTTTCCGCACGATTCGAAGACCGAACGCATCGGCGTCTTCCGGTTTAGCGTCGGAATGCTCTTCTTTACACTCGGTTTGTATCTCATTCCTGGGTTGTGGGGTGCACCGGTCAAGTTGATCAGCGGCTTTCCACCTCCGATGTTCTATAGTGAATGGGGCGGCGGAGGTCATAGCGAAGGAGGGGAATCGTCTGGGCATATCGAGGCACAATTCACCGATTACGAGCAAGGACTTGCCGCGGCTCAATCCACGGGGAAACCCGTCTTGCTAGATTTCACAGGATGGGCTTGCGTCAATTGCCGTAAAATGGAGGAGCAGGTCTGGCCGGATACAGAAGTTTCTAGAATCATTCGAGATGAAGTCATCTTGGTTTCCTTGTATGTGGACGAGCGAAAGGAACTCCCTGAATCCGAGCAACGCGTGGAAGATTACGGGGGGAAATCCTTCAAAATAAAATCCGTTGGTAACAAGTGGTCCTACCTGCAGGCGGCTCAATTCAATACGAATTCCCAGCCGTTTTATGTGATGGTCGACCACCAAGGAGAACAAATTGGCGGTTCCGCTGGATACGATCCTGACCCGACGGCTTTCATCGCTTTCTTGGAAGATGGCTTGCGTGAATTTGGCCACTGAATCGAACAAAAAAAAAGCCACACCCACCGACAACGAGTTGCCTCAGCTACATCTCACAAATCGCTGCATCTTCGAACCATGAATTCCAACCAACGCATTCAACAGCATTTTGAAGAAGCCGCTCAACTACTGGAGCGTGTTCGTCACGATGCGGCCCTTATTCAAGCGATTGACCAATCAGGGCAAACGCTGATTGATACTCTGGCCAACGGCGGCAAAATAATCTCTTGCGGGAACGGTGGCTCCATGAGCGATGCCATGCATTTCGCAGAAGAACTCAGTGGGAGATACCGAGAAGACCGACCGGGTTTAGCAGCCATTGCTTGTAGCGACCCATCACATCTCACCTGCGTTGGAAATGATTACGGCTTTGACCAGGTATTTGCGCGTTACGTGCAGGCCCTTGGAAAAAAGGGAGACGCGCTGGTTGCCATTTCAACCAGTGGAAATTCTGCCAATGTTCTCAATGCCGCTCGTGTAGCACGCGAAATGGGCATGTCAGTAGTCGGATTGACAGGACGCGGCGGCGGTGAATTGACCGCTCTGTGTGATGTACAAGTGTCCATCCCATGGGAGGGGTACGCCGATCGTGTGCAAGAATTGCACATCAAAGTGATCCACGCTTGGATTGACCAAATCGAGCGAGCTCAGTAATACGTGTTTCCATGTTGATTACGACTTGTGGAGCCGGATTCCGGGGCGCCATTGGACATCTTGTGTCCATTCAGCTCCACCACACGCGAGGGGCTCGCTTTCATGTTTCAGGATTGCATTGGAACCATGCGCGTCACATTTTGGCACGCATTCATGCCGCCTTGGAAGTCTCTGGACTGCCCAGGCCAAGCGGGGCTCTGACATTGCACATTGGTCCCGCCCATGTCAAACCCGAATCCAATGAGTTGGACCTTCCCATTGCACTATGTTTACTTGCCGTTGCGGGGGCGATTGACTCCAACAAATTAGCAACGCTATTCTCCATGGGAGAGCTCGCTTTGGACGGACGCCTCTTGGCTGATGAGTCCAACCCATCACGAGCAAACTTTACCTGCAGCTCCACAATGTTAGGAGCAGAAATGGAAATCAACCGGTGCCTAGTTCCCATGGGGGCTGAAACTTGGGCCAATCGTTTCTTTCCAAGTCAATTGCCAACATTCCATGCTGACCACCTCAGTGAAGCCGTGGATTTTCTGCAGAACAACATCCCCTTACATCGCGCACCAGAAGTCACAGACACATGCACCTTTACAGATCACTGGCCCACTCCGCAATATGATTCCATAGCGGATTCCACAGGAAACAAAGAAGCCCTGGTCCTCGCTGCGGCTGGGGGGCACCATGCGTTTATTCTCGGACCACCTGGCTCTGGAAAAACGCTCATGGCCCGCAGCTTAGCAGAACTACTCCCGAATCTGACGATCACCGACCGCGCGCACCTCAAGCACATGCACGCCATGCGCAACGAAGTCTTCCATGCAGACGATCGCATTCCGTTTCGCGAGCCCCATGCGCAATCCACACCAGCATCCATTACAGGTGCCTGGAATGTCCTCGGTGCGATGCCCGGTGAGTTGGCATTGTCCCATCGCGGGGTCTTTTGCATGGATGAATTTCCAGAATTTGCTCGCAACGCCATTGAGGCGCTAAGAGGACCGCTAGAAAACGGTTACATCGATCTCAATCGCGCTCAAGGTAGCCAGCGTTTTCCAGCCAAAACACTCACCGTTGCCACAGCCAATCCGTGTCCATGTGGCCATTTGACCAGCCGCAATAACCGGTGCCGTTGCACTCCCGGGACCGTCAGAAAGTATCTGAGCCGTATGACGGGGCCACTCATGGACCGCTTCTCTATCCACATTGAAACACAATTGGATCGAGGTCCTGCTGAACTTTCTGACGTATCCTCCCTTTCGGGAAAGGATGCCATCCGTGCCATCACTTGGGTTCGAGCGAGAAAGGCAGAACTCACGTCGTCTTCATCTTTAGGGTTGGATTGGGAGCCCGGAGTTAAACACCAACTTCAGGTATGGTCCCAACAACATGGTGTGTCTCGACGCGGATTCGAATCCATTCAACATGTTGCGGAAACGGCTTGCCTGATCGAGGCGTGGCAGCACCAAAGAAGCACGGAATCTTTGAAAATATCAGAAAACCACATGGTGCTCGCCACCCGATTCCGCATCTTTGACCAAGCCGAATGGCTCGACCGGGCATTCAATCCGCAATGGCCCCAGTACCAAACGACTGAATAAACCCCTTCATCATGCCCCAGCCTTTGATTCTCGATTGCCAAGGTCATTCTCCGTCGTTCGACTCCTCTTGTTGGATCGCTCCAAACGCGACGCTCGTAGGCAACATCATGATGGGGCACTCCTGCTCCATTTGGTTTCAAGCCATTGTTCGTGGCGATGTTGCACGGATCTCAATCGGAAACCGGGTCAACATTCAAGACGGCGCTGTCATTCATGGCACCTTCGAAAAAAGCCAGACTACCATTGGTGATGGGGCCTCCATTGGTCACCGTGCCATTGTGCACGGAGCGACCATTGGAGAGAACGTACTGATCGGAATGGGAGCAATCGTCATGGACGGCGCGGTCATCGGCGCTGGAGCCGTTATTGCTGCTGGCGCTGTAGTTTTGGAAGACACCATTGTACCCGCAGGAGCCATGTGGGCCGGAGTTCCTGCAAAACATCGCGGTGCTGTAAAAACAGAACTTGCCGATTCATTGAAATCCACAGCAGACCGCTATGTGACCTATGCCGAGTGGTTTAAATAATCTCCTCCCTTAGAATTCCCAAAGGCCGCTTTCTTCCAGCTGCACCTCTTCGCCAAAGAATCGTTGCGCACTTTGAGCAAAAGACACCGTTAAATCAGACACCAAGAATTGACGCAAGGGCATTGTTGCGGTTGGATCAAGAGTGTCCGTACGGTTTGACTCGAGGTCAACAACCTGCGCGACAGCATCGGCAACCAGTTCAGCACTGTTGATGATCTCTACTGATGCAGGGAGAAGCGCCGCAATTTGATCCGCAACCAAAGGGTAATGCGTGCACCCCAAAATCAGCGCATTCACAGCATCAAACGTGCCTTGACCCAAGTATGCTTGCAACAGCGCTTCCGAAACCAGACCTTCATGAAAACCCTCTTCGATCGCGGAGGCTAGCAATGGGGTTGCCAGTGCAATGACATCACAACCACTTTTTGAAAGCTGGCGCTGGTATCCTTCCGATTCGATGGTTGCGCGTGTCCCGATGACCCCTACTCTCCTACCGCCAAATCGTCGAGAGACGTCTTGTACGACAGGCTGCACGACGTCAATGACTGCAACATCCTCACCCGCAGTTTCGTGAATTGCTTCCAATGCATTGCTCGAGGCCGAGTTGCATGCGACCACAATTGCTTGGCACCTCATTTCCTTCAAATGAAGTGAAATGTGAGAAGCATAGTGACGAATTAACTCAGGACTCTTGTCTCCATAAGGCAAGTGGGCTGTGTCCCCAAAATAAATCAACGGTACATTGGGCAGACGATTTGCAATCGCACGAGCAACGGTCAAACCACCGATACCCGAATCAAAAATACCAATGGGCCGCATGTAACCGTTTCAATCACATGCCCAGCTTGGCCTTCACCAATGCCGACACATCATCGCCCCCGTTATAGACTGTAGCTCCTGTGCTCGCATCAAAAATGTACGTGAAACCATTCTCTGATCCTACTGCGTTTATCGCGTCCTGAACACGCTCTATCATGGGGAGTAAAAGCGTCTGCTCCAATGTCGCTAGTTCATTTTGAACCGTTGCTCCAAATTCTTGAAGACCCTGATCCAATGCCTGCAACTCACGCTCCTTTTGCTGACGGATTGCCGCTGGCCATGTTTCTCCCTTTTCTTGGTATTCACCAAACTTCAATTGGAGGTCTTGTTGCATACGCATCATTTCCGACTCGTATTCCGCTGCTTGGGCTTCGATCGTCGCCTGGGCCGCGTCGCGTTCCGGCATGCTCATTAAAATGTCCTGGGCGCTAACGTGACCAAACTTCTGTGCTGAAGCGGAGCTCAAGAGTCCCAAAACGAGGACTACTGTAGTTAAGATTTGCTTTGTCATTTACTCTAAGGTATGTCTATTTGTTCTAACTCTTCTTTCTCAATCCTTGCTGCGGCTGTTCACCGTATTTCCTCCAGGTCGAAGACCATTTGCACCACCGCGCATTGCCCCGCTAGCAGACTCGCGCCCCTTATCCATTACGTCTTTGGCCTTATCTAAGATGCTCTTACCTGCCTCTTTCTCATCTTCTTCTTCTCCCTCCATGGTCTCACCAGGAACATATCCCAGCGCTTTGATCAAGCGATCAGAAATGTCGTATTTCGGATTCGAGTAAAGCATATTGCTCTGGTTGCTTTTATCAAAAATAACCATGTAACCACTTCCACTTGCAATGTCCTTCAACTCCTCAAACACCAAGTCTTGAACGGGTTGAATCAGTTCTTGACGGCGCTGAAACAATTCTCCTTCCACGCCAAACTTCTCACGTTGAAGCGCTCTTGCTTCTTGTCGTTTTGTCGTGATTTCACCTTCTCGTTTGGCTCTCATCTCAGCTGTTAGAAGAATGCGTTCTGCCCGATAGGACAGCTCCATTCTTTCCACTGACTGCAATTTGGTTTCAACTTCAACTTGCCAATCGATGGCCATTTGATTCAACTCTTTTTGCGCATCCGAATACTCAGGCATATGCAACAGGACGTAATCAGAATCGATGTAAGCAAACTTTTGAGCTTCGGCAATCGAAGCCAATCCAAGCATGCACGTCATCAAAATAAAGAAGGGAGTCGTTTTCATGTTCTTATTCCTTGTGGGCATCAAAGTTCACCCAAATTCGTGCCAATACTGAAATGAAATTGTCCGCGGGCCATATTCGGTTGCGCAGAGACATCGTCCAAGCGCCATCCATAATCCAAGCCAAGAAGACCAAACATCGGTAAAAATATTCGCATCCCAACTCCCGCTGAACGGTAGACCTCGAACGGATTAAAATCTCGAGCATCCGCCCAAGTCTTTCCAGCATCCAAGAAGCCCATCACGTATATCGTGGCACTCGGATTGGTCGAGAGTGGATAGCGCAGTTCAGCGCCATATTTCACGATGACAGGAGCGCCTGTATCCCGATTCGGGCTGGTAAGCGACAAATCATCAAATCCGCGCAAGTTGACGATTTCACGTCCGTCCAATACATAACCACTTAAAAACACCCCTCCGAGGTAGAATCGTTCAAACGGCGATAGCCCTACAGCACGATTGTATTGACCAATCAAGCCGATGCCCATGTGTGTGCGCAAAACCAAAGAACGCGGGTTTTCCCCAGCCGATTGGGTCAACGGAGTATACCATTCAGCCTTGAGCTTCCATTTGTGGTATTCGACCCAGCGAAAACGATCTTCATCCGAGAGGTCATCGTAATACGCATCTTCCTTCCCGCGCAATGCAGAATACGGTGGAGTGGCTTTCATAGAAAGCGTCACATTTGAACCCCACACAGGGAAAATTGGATCCGAAATCGAGTTCCGGCTGATGGTGTAGTTCAGAGCGAGGTTATTGGCCTTTCCATTCGCAAAACTGAAGAAGACCCCGTAATCATTGAGCACAAAGTGCTGGTAGCTCAAGGCTACATTCATTGCAAACCAATCATCTGGCTTTTTCAGTCGTTGACCCAAGCCCACTTGGAGTCCCATGATCTCAAGTGATTGCCGTGCCGCGTTCGGCTCTCCTTCTATCATTTTGGGCTGGCCATTGGTCTGAATCGAACGCCAGGCTGAGAAACTCAATGCATTGGGCTTTTTACCACCCAACCAAGGTTCAACAAAGGATAGATTGTAGCTCTGGAAATACAAACCATTGGATTGAGCACGAATGGATACCCGCTGGCCATCTCCTGTAGGAATCGGTTTCCACGCTCCTTTCTTGAACATGTTGCGCGCACTAAAGTTGGTGAAGCTCAGCCCCAACGTTCCGACGACACGATTGCCTCCCCAACCCCCGCTCAATTCAATCTGGTCTGAGGGTTTTTCTTCTACCGCATACTCAATGTCCACCGTTCCGTCTTCAGGATGCTGAATCGGATTGATTCCGAAGGCCTCTTGATTGAAGTAATTGAGCTGCGCTAGCTCCCTTTGCGTTCGGATGATGTCAGTTCGGCTAAACAAATCTCCCGGCCGTGTCCGAATCTCACGATAGATCACATGGTCATTTGTCTTGGTGTTGCCCTTGACAATGATCTTTCCGATTCGGAATTGCTTGCCCTCCATCATGCGGACTTCAATATCAATTGTATCGTTCTCAATTCGAGTCTCAATGGGAACTGCCTGAAACGTCAAATACCCATCATCCTGGTACAAAGAACTCAGGTCCATCCCCTTTGGATCCATGTAAACTCGGGTTTCTAATCGTTCCAAATTGTACACCTCACCCGACTTAATGCCTAAAATCGAATCCAACTGGGTGGATCGGTACTTGGCATTTCCTGTGAACGCAATGCTTCCAAAATGGAACTGATTGCCCTCATTCACATTGAAACGAATCCCGACATTCCCATCCGCCAAACGATAAATCGTATCATTTAAAATTCGCGCATTCCGATACCCTTCTTTGTTGTACAATGCAATCAGCTGACTGCGTGCATCCTCCAAGTTCACTTCAACAAATTTGCTCGACTTAAAAATCCGATACCATTCTTGCTGTTTGAGATCCTTCATGGAACGCAACAGACGCTTCGATTCGATTTTATCGGTTCCCACCAATACAATCTCTCCTACTTTAATCTTCGATCCTTTGGCCACTGCAATGTCCAATCGCGCTCCATTTTCAAACGTGGAATCGCTGGTTTGGGCAATGTCAATTGCAGCATCCCAATACCCCTTGTCATGGTAGTGCTCTCTCAGTCTTTTCCGCGCAGTTGCAATAACATTCTCATTGACCACCCGACCCGTTAGCAATTCTACTTTGCCCTTGAGTGTCTCTTGCTCAGAACGGCTAACACCCGTGAATGCGTAGCGCGTAAGTCGAGGCAATTCCTTCACTTGAATGACCAAAAAGACTTCGCTTCCCCTGACCTCCGCAAGCTCAATCGCGATATCATCAAAAAGCTGTTGAGCCCAGAGGTTTCGAATCGCTTTCGCGATTTCTTCTCCTGGCAGCGTAATTTCTTGACCAATTTGAAGTGCGCTAAACAACTTGACGGCTTGCGCATCGGTGTAATCCGCACCGATAACTGTCAGACCTGCGATGGTGTAATTACTGCCCCATTCAACACCCGAACTGTCCTGCGCATGCAGCTTGGACGCTGAAGTGCCCATCAAGAATCCTACTCCTAGGAGTAAAATACATCCCATCACATTCCAATCTTTTCTCATCATCCTTGTTTCGACATCGTGTGATTGGTATCCAAAAGCCCTCCAAAACGGCGGTTGCGATTTTGATAATCACGGACGGCATCATAAAAATTCTCTTGACCGAAGTCAGGCCACAAAACAGGAGTAAAATGAAATTCCGCGTAGGCAAGTTGCCACAACAAAAAATTAGAAATACGCCTTTCTCCACTCGTCCGGATCATCAACTCTGGATCAGGAATTCCTGACGTCGCGAGATGCTCCTCGATGTGGGAAGCTTCCAAGTCGTCTGGGTTCACCCCTGATTTCATCAATTTCTTTGTAGCCTCAACAAGTTCCCATTTCGAACTATAACTGAGCGCGAGCACCAAATCCAACGTATCCAAGTGCTGTGTGCTCTGAATCGATTTGTTGATCTGGTCTTGACACGCTTTCGGGAGCGTCGATAAATCACCGATTGTCCGTAAACGCACCCCTTTGGACTCCAAGTCCTGGACCTCCTTGACCAAGGTGCTTACCAACAAGTCCATCAATGCGTTGACTTCTTCTTGCGGTCGACTCCAATTCTCTGTACTGAATGCGTAGAGTGTCAAATACCGAACGCCTGTGCGCAGAGCAGCCTCCACCGAGGCTCGAACAGAATTGATTCCATTCATGTGACCAAAGACCCGTTCTTCCCCGCGTTCATTTGCCCAACGGCCATTGCCATCCATGATGATGGCAACATGCTTTGGAATCCGCTTGGAATCCAAGTCAATCGATTCGCAGAAAACCTGATAATCAGAGGAAGCACTCATGATGGTTGGACCCAGCAGGTCGTCGGTTTTTTGCTGATTCGAAAACTGATCGAAGCGGAGAGAAAACCATATTTGTCTGAACGTCCAGGGTCGCCCCGTTGCATTCCTGCCTGATTTGTATTGCCTCCCAATTGCAGCAAGCTTTGATCAGCCAACTCCATTGACAACTCTCCCTTTTCTTGTTGCAAAACCAATGCATCCGCATAGTTTCCACTGACATCATCCAAAAAGTCAGTCCATGTCTTGCGGACGGCCCAATCAAAACAGATCGCCATAAAGGGCCCAATATTCGCTTTGAAGCCAAAGCCAAAGGGCACTGAAAATCCAGAGGTAGAATAAGGGTCCAGACCTCGAGATTCACCCCACGTGGTTCCTTGACCTTCCGTGCCGAGCGGCTGTAATGGAATCCACAAGCCGTCTACAAGAGCTTCAGGCATGTGACTGTAGGCCGCTATACCCGTGAACAAGAAAGCCGTAAAACGGTCACCTGGATTCCCCATCCGATGTTCCAAGTAATTGATCTCTATGAGCGCGCTGACCTCACTGATTTCATTTCTGAAGTGCAAGTTTCGATTCTGTTGCCAGGGGTCCGAGCTGTCAGCATCCCATGCTTCGACCTGTCCACGAAAAAAATTCGCTCGCATCGAAATACGTCCCGTAAAGTTGTGGCGATAATAGCAGCCTAGACCAGCATTCAACCGTCCACCTAAGTGTTTCCCTGGGTTGAGGTCCCCCAAATAATATCCCGTGCCCAATGCCAATCCCAACTCTTTGGATTGGTCAAACCGTCGCTGGCCAGCAACTTCAGGAATGACAGACCACAAAAACACCGCACAACAAAGCAAGGGGAACATCTGGTCGATTTTTGACCGCTTCGTAAGGGGCTGCGTCCGCATGGGTTAAAGCTCGAAAAGCCTCGTTATAACGCACGAAAATACGCGGAATTGCGCAAATGAATTGTGAAAAACAGCTAACAATAGCCGATCGCTTTCCCACGCCTGTGTTAGCGGTCTCTCGGATCAATACCCCAGTGCATTTTTGCCCGGATCGTTCCGAAAAATTCTTGGTGCTCCAAATTGATCAAAACGAAATGAAATGGCGCGGGGTTGATCCGCACTTTTTTACCCCCATCAAGGATAAACATGCGCGAATCTAGACTCAACAGAAATTGATTTTCCCTCCCTTCTGCCACCAATTGAAGCTCGCCATCTCGTGGGACAATCAATGGGCGGTTGTTTAGATTGTGGGGGGCTACTGGATTGATGCACAAA